>JBBSGT010000020.1:0-21919 GCA_038253825.1 Candidatus Levyibacteriota bacterium | reverse complement strand
TTATCTGTTTCCCCAGTCCAATGAGATCTTTTCGCTCTTCGGGCAATAAAGAGAATGTTTTCATAGTGGAGAATTATTTTGAGGCTTTTTTGTGAAATTGTCAAATTTTACCGATATCTATTTTACGAGAGGTATATATCATTCACGCTACACAAGAATTCAGGTGAAGATTATGTTAACAGTTTATGATTTATGAGATTCTTCACTGCGTTCAGAATGACAATAGAGTGTTAGGGATGGGAACAGCTACTGATTATTTTATTAAAAATCTATTGCAGGAGTGGGAGGTAGATGGCAAAAGATGATGCGATCAAAGCCAACCCTGCAATAATAACAACTACTTTCCAAACTGTTTTGTGTTTCTCAAACATGTCCATATTAATATCTAGTATAAAGTATTTAGCAAATAGTTTAAAGTGTTATTTTTTAAATACAATCTTTTTAAACTTTCGTTTTCCGACTTTGATAATAGGGCTTTCTTCTAATGATACTTGTTCTTTTAGATTTTTTATCTGTTTATCGTTAACATAAACTCCTCCTTGCTGAACTAATCTCCTCGCTGCTGAATTACTTTCTACTAGCTGGGTTTTAACAAGAATCTCTATGAGTGGCAATTCTGGAATATCAAAAACATAAAGAGGAATATCATCTGGTTTTTCTCCTCCTTGTACTCGTTTCGCAAAGCTCTCTTTTGCTCGTTCTGCATCGTCCATACTTGTCAGCTCTTCTGTGATTTGAAATGCGAGTTCTTTCTTCAGATGCATGGGATGTTCTCCTTTTTTTGATGCATTTTCTGCTTCTTTGACAGTTTCCAAACTCACTTTGGTCGCGAGGGTATAATATGGAATGATTAATTCATCATTGATTGCCATAACTTTGGCATAGATATCTTCCGCCGTATCATCAAGCCAAATAGCATTGCCCCACGATTTACTCATCTTGCGACCATCTGTACCTTCAAGAATAACGTTGGTAATAATAAACGATTGTTTTTGGCGTAAATCTTTCTGCAAGGTTCTTCCGGCTTGCATATTAAAGGTCTGATCGGTGCCACCGAGTTGGATGTCTGTGTCTAGAAAGTAACTATCATAACCTTGCATGACAGGATATAAAAATTCGTGAAGTCCCACGCGTTTATTTTCACTCAGACGTTTGCGAATCAGATCCCGTCCCACGAAATCTCCGACAGAAAAATGCTGGGTGAGTTTGACAATATCTTCGAAAGAAAGCTTTTTCAACCAGGAACTATTATGGACTACGGTTACTCGTGAGAAGTCGAGAATTTTTTCTGCCTGTTTTTTATATGTTTGGAAATTTTGTGCAATCTCTTCACCTGTGAGAACTGGGCGTTCGGTATCCTTGTCTGATGTATCTCCAACAAGAGCGGTAAAGTCTCCGATGAGAAAAGTGACATGATGGCCGAGTGTACTAAAGGACTGCAATTTTCGAAGTGCCACGGTATGGCCGAGATGGATTTTCGTACTGGTCGGATCAATGCCGAGATAAATATTTAATTTTCTCCCTGATTCAAGTTCTGTCCGCAAGACTTCTTTGCCAGGAATAATATTGGCAACACCGCGTGTTAGCAATTCTTCGATTTGATCCATAAATTATATTTTAGCAGACTTATACGAAATGTTGGTACTTCGTTGTTTGTATCAGCTTTTTTATTACTTTTTTGATTTCTTTTCTGTCTTCTTCATCTAACGGTTTAAAATTATCATAAAAGCCTGTACTTCGCTGCGGAAGTTGTACCGCTTCACCATATTTTTGTATACCAGCAGTCTTCGCTCTTCCATAAATATGCATATGAAGAGTTGGCCCCTCGGGCGTAAAGACTCTCCAATTCCCCATGTCTTGATAATTAATAATCCCAATATCAACTCCTCGTCGTTGCATTGCTTCTGGTAGTGCATCTCCCACGACCATCGAGAGCTTCATGTATTCGACTGCCAAGGGAGCGGAAAGTTGTGTTCTATCACGAACTGGTACTTTGGGAAAAAGGTAAATGTGTCCACCTTCTTCTCGACTGACGTATGGTTTATCCGCGGATTCTATAGAAAAGTTATCAGTTTCGAATATAACTGCCATTAGGTCGAGTATAACAAATTATGGCTAAAGTTTTAAGATGCATTATATTTGGAGTACCTTGCAGTCTTTGCTATAATAGAGAGCACTTGTATGGCTTATCAATCTTCTCGACGTATACGCACACGAAGACATGTCTCGATCTCGCATGCTCGTCAATTTTTTACCCTGAGCAGGTTTATTAAATATGGATTTTTCCTTTTGATTGCATTGATTATTGCCGTCCCTATTCTCTTTCTGTGGTATAGTCGCGATCTTCCCAAACCAGGTCAGCTTGTTACATCGCAACATAGTGATGCTACACGGATATATGACAGACATGGTGCACTTCTTTATTCTGTTTATCAAGATGAAAATCGGACATATGTAACTCTTGATAAAATCCCAAAAATATTGCAAGAATCCACAATTGCTATCGAGGATAAAGATTTCTACAAAAATGAAGGTTTTTCACCGATTGCGTATCTGCGTGTCGCCAAAAATTATGCAATGGGGGAAGGACTGGGCGGAGGATCGACGATTACCCAGCAGTTAGTAAAAAATGTACTCCTTGAAGATAGTCGCAAAGTACTTTCTCGAAAAATTAAAGAGCTTATCTTGGCAATCCAAGTAAACCAAGCTTACAGTAAGGATCAAATTCTTGAAATGTATCTTAACAATATTCCATATGGAGGCACTGCGGTTGGTGTAGAGGCCGCGAGTGAACAGTATTTCGGCAAAAGTGCCAAAGATTTGGACCTTGGACAAAGTGCTTTTTTGGCGGGATTGCCGCAAAATCCAAGTATTTATACGCCATTCAGTGGTAATAAATATTATTTAGCACGTACCAAAGCGGTCTTAAAACAATTGGTTAGTGATGGTTATACCACACAGGTCCAATCGGATAAGTCTTACAAAGAAATTGCAAATTACCAATTTTCCCAAAAGGACGCGACAATTAAAGCACCTCATTTTGTGATGTATGTCAAACAGAAATTGGCTGAACAATTTGGTGAGCAAATGGTTACGACAGGTGGTTTACAAGTGACTACAACATTGGATTATCCTATCGAGAAAAAGACTGAGGATATTGTCAAAAGCCAGATTGCTGGGTTGAAAACTACGAAAGTTACCAACGGAGCTGCGATTGTGGAAGATCCGAAAACTGGAGAAATCTTAGCGATGGATGGGAGCGCCGATTATTTTGATCAGAACAATGATGGTAATTTTAACGCAGCAATTGCTCAGAGACAACCAGGGTCTTCTCTGAAGCCAATTATGTATGCAACAGCTTTCACCAAAGGTTACACTCCTGCAACGCTCCTCATGGATGTTCAAACGAATTTTCCGACAGGTGTCGCGGGGCAACCTGATTATTCCCCTGTAAATTATGATGGGAAGTTTCACGGGCCTGTCCAAGTCAGATATGCTCTCGCGAATTCATTTAACGTACCTGCTGTGAAGATGCTCGCGAAAGTTGGTATTACGCCGGTTATGCAACAAGCGTATGATATGGGGATTGAAAATTGGAATCCAACTCCACAAAACCGAGCGAGTGTCGGTCTCTCATTGGTTCTGGGTGGTCGTGAGACTACGCTCCTGGGTGAGGTGACTGCGTATGGAGTCTTTGCCAATGAAGGTATTCGGCAAGATCCTGTGACCATTCTCAAAGTTACTGATAGTAAAGGTAAAGTACTTTATCAGCATGACCCGACTCCCGGGAAACGTGTCCTTTCGGATGCTGTTTCATTTTTAATCTCACATATTCTTTTGGATAATAGTGCACGTGTTTTGGAGTTCGGTCCAAATTCTGCACTCGTCGTTCCAGGACACACTGTTCCGGTGAAAACAGGTACGACTGATGAAAAACGTGATAACTGGACGGTTGGTTATACATCATCTTATGTTGTGGGAGTTTGGGTCGGGAACAATGACAATTCGCCGATGAGCCAAAAATTGGCATCAGGTATCACCGGTGCTGCTCCGATCTGGAATGCTATTATGTCTTCTGTTCTTAAGGGCAAACCAGATGAACAGCCTAAAAAACCTGATAATGTTGTGGCAGTGCAAGTTGATGGATTTGGCGGTGGTCTTCCTCATGCAGGACAACCGACTCGATCAGAATACTTTATTAAAGGTACTGAGCCGACAGCAGAATCTCCTATCTTTCAAAGTAAAGATGGCAAGAATTATATTGTGATTCGCGAAAATGATCCTGTCTCAACCGACGGAGTAAATCGTTGGCAGGCAGGAATTGATGCATGGATTGCCCAAAACCATGGGAGTGATGAGTTATGGCATCCTTCGGGAGATGTCATCCGGCAAGCAACTGGAGATCACTCACAAGATCCCACCCCAACACCAACGCCGGGTGGCGATGCTACCCCGACTCCAACGCCAGATCTTTAATTTATTTTGATCTAATTTGTACTCTTGAAAGTTTTATAATGGAGATGATAGGATAATTTTATGTTAACGAAAAATGATTTACTGCAAATAAGAGAAGTCGTACGCGAAGAGGTTCAAGCTGAAACTGGACCATTACGTAAAGATGTAGGATCATTGCAACAAGGTGTAGGATCATTGCAACAAGATGTAGGATCATTGCAACAAGATGTGGGATCATTGCAACAAGATGTAGGATCAATACAACAAGATGTGGGATCAATACAACGAGATGTGGGATTATTGCAAAAAGATATGACATTTGTTAAACGTAAAATAAATCGTATGCAAAAGGATATGGGTTTGATTATGGAAGATTATACTAATGCTATCGTTCCAGTTAGAAAACGAGTTGAAAGAATTGAAGAAAATCTTAATCTCTAGATTCTATCCTTTCAATCGTGCATTAAAATTAGCTCTGAGGTATTTAAGAGTCTTTTCTCTGATCTCCCCAACTACTTTGTCGGTCAGATTTTTCTCATAACTTTGATAGACGATATGAAAGGTACGTGTCTCCTGATACTTATCCAAAAGTGAAACCTCAGTGATAAGCGGACTTTGTTTTTTGATCGCTTCCATGAGATCTCCTGTAGGGACATTCTCAGATGCAATAATTGCCAGATCTTCAACGACTGGCGGATATTTGCTGACAGGTTTGTAGACCTTTTTCAGTGTTGCGTGTTGCAAAATCATCGCATAATTTAGTTCAAACATGACAGTCTTTTCATCAAGGATTTCTATAGTTCCAAGTTCTTTTTTATCAATAAGAAGCCCCGCTCCATACCGATCTGAAAGTTGTTTAAACGAAATGTTTTCAATTTCCAAATCTTTTAATAACTGTTCAATCACGCCCTTAACTTCCAAAAAGGATGCTTTTGGTTTGTGAATGAGTCCCGCGAGTTTCATGGTTTGTTGGGGGAGATGTTTTCCGTCCTGCTCATAGATATTTGCCAATTCAAAAAGTTTGATGACTTCATGATCCTGATTTTCTTTTACGACTTGTAAAAGACTTGGGATAAGTGTCCGTCGCATGTAAACCATATCATCCGAAAGTTGATTGGCAATCGTCACTGCATCAGCAATTGGTCCTTCATAGAGTGTTTTCGAAACCATAGGATAGGTATATGTTTCAACAAATCCCCAGTATTTCAGTGCATCTTTGATTCGATCTTCCCAATAAAATTCGTTCTTCTCAAGATGGACATAGTCTACCGAAGTGAATGTGGGTAATGCATCAGGGATATTATGATAACCATAAACTCTCGCAATTTCTTCAATAAGATCTTCAGGAATTTGCATATCAGCGCCGGTCATTTGGGCTGGAACTGTTACGATAAGTTTATCCGTCTCTTCTTGAACATGAAATCCAAGGTCAGTAAGTATTTGTTTTGCCCGACTGAGCTGGATAGCAACGCCAATGACTGCATCCATTTTGTCCTTACGCAACGTGATAATGTTTTCCTTTGGTGGATTTGGGTAGATGTCAGTAATCTTTGAAATAATTTTGCCGTTTGCATGTTTTTCAAAAAGTTGTATTCCTCGGGCAAGTGCATCTGTTGCCAGTTCAGGATTGAGACCTTTTTCATTGAGAACCACTGCCTCTGTTCGAATGCCAAGTTCCATTGATGTTTTGCGAAGACGATGCGGATCGACATTGTCGATAAAGAAAAGAATTCTTTTTGTGCTATTAGTAACGACACTATTTGCAGTTCCCATAATATTAATAAGATCCACAATCTCTCCTTTTCCATCATCTGCAACAATATCTCCACCTGAAAGTGTATAATCCTTCCCATCGAGTGTTTTTATCTTTTCTCTCTTTTTTGATTCTCGGATAATAAGTGTGTGATGGAGCAATCGATCATAATCAAAGACATGCGTTGGATGACCAATTTCTCGCATAACATAATTGGTAATGTCGATGACATTGTTGAGACTTCGGATACCTGATGCATCGAGTCGGTCCTTAACTTGTTGCGATGAATCTTTAATTGTCACTTCCATAATAACGGCACAAATGCGATTGATAAGTTTAGGGTCAAATTTTATAGTGAGTTCTGGACTTTTTGGGATGTGAATCTGAGGAAGTTGCAGTTTGGGTTTTACAAATGTTGCCTCAACTCTTGATTGCGAAAGAACTGTTGCTGCTTCACGTGCCAGACCAACAACCGACATAAGTTCTGGGCGATTGGTCGTAACCTCTATGTCATAGACAAAGTCATTTTTATATTTTTCAATATGCTCTACTCCAACGCTGGTGAGCGAAAGCAGCTCTCCAATCTTTTTCGGAGTAGCTTTTGTTTTGAGATATTCTCTGAGCCAAGAGTCTAGGATTTTTATATTCATATAATTTAATCTTCATTGTGAGTAACAAAGCGACGCGGCAATCTAGTTATAGAGATTGCACCCTTTGGGCATTCCGCTTCACTTTGTTTGCAATGACGAATTTTAAAACTGTTTCAAAAAATCTAAATCATTTCCGTACAAAATTCTTAGATCGTCGATTTTTATCCCGTCCTTCATCATAAGCACCCGCTCCACTCCCCACCCAGATGCGAAACCGGTATATTTTTCAGGATCGATGCCACCTGCTCTTAGCACATTTGGATGAACCATACCTGCGCCGCCCAGTTCAAGCCAACCTTCTTTGCAGAGTCTGCACTTTTCTCCCTTTACTATTCCTGTACCGTTGCAGACAGCACACGAGACATCTGTCTCAAATGAGGGTTCAGTAAAGCGAAAATTATATGGCCGGATACGAGATTTGCGGTCTTCTCCAAAATATGATTTTACAAAATATTCAAGAACACCTTTGAGATGTGCGATAGAAATTTTTTCTCCGACAACCAACGTTTCAAATTGATGAAAGACTGGTGTATGGGAGACATCAATTTGTCGTCGGTAGACTTTGGCTATATTGAGCATTTTGAATGGTGGTTTGACGCGTTCCATATGCTGCACTTGTCCGGTTGAGGTATGAACATTAAGCATTGATCGCCCTTTCTCACGATGTGCATCCCCTTTCAGATAAAATGTTTCCAGATCATCGCGCGCCGGATGTTCAGGTGGGAAGTTGAGTGCAGTAAAGTTATACCAATCCCAACTGATTTCTGGATAGCGAACACGTGTGAAGCCGATACTTTCAAAAATTGTGGTAATTTCCCGGATGGCTTGGGTGATGAGATGAAGGTGTCCAATTTCAGGTTTGATCCCAGGTTCTGTGGCATCAAGAAAGGGAAAATTGTGTGATTTCTTT
The DNA here is from genome assembly GCA_038253825.1 of Candidatus Levyibacteriota bacterium. Taxonomy (GTDB): domain Bacteria; phylum Patescibacteriota; class Microgenomatia; order Levybacterales; family UBA12049; genus JACDET01. The sequence goes on along the minus strand of JBBSGT010000020.1, from coordinate 14,151 downwards.
TCTTTCAGTGTCTGTTTTCCTGATTTCAGTGTATCTTCGATAATTGTTTTGACATCATTGGCAACTCGTCCGACTTCGGGTTTTTGGTCAGCAGGTAATTTTGCCATTTCTTTCATGAGGGCATTGAGACTGCCATTGCGACCTAAAAATTGTACTTTAAGATCATCAAGCTCTTGCAATGAGTTCGCATCAACAATAAGAGACAATGCTGTATTTTTAATATTTAATAACTTCTCAACCATATGGTTTATTTTATCATATACTCACTGTTTACACATGTCATTCCCGAGTATACGGGAATCTATATTCCTTTGATTTTTAGATCCCTGGTTTGCGTCCAGGGATGACAAAGTTTACTATCTCTCAATCAACAAAAAGCTTGTGTAATTGTTCTTCGAGTCTTGGAGGTTTTCTTCAATGATAGTTAATCCATATATATCAGCAAGAATTTTACTTCCCATGGTGGCAATATTTTTGGGCAATTTCTTTTCTGCTAAATGTTTGGCAACCAGTGCATGATCAATTAATTCTCCTTCTCCTGAAGTTTGTTTAAGTTGTGGATATTTTTGCATGAGTGTTTCTTTACATTGGGCAAAAACCTGTGGATGTGCCATAATAGTATCAACATCTTGTAATCTCGCATCAGGACGTATCATTAATGTATGAGCAATTTTAATAGCAAAATCTTCCACAATAGCACATTTGTAATGCGCCAATGCTTCAATTGTTTCCATGACGATACCACCGATAGAATTATGTGTTGCCATCAATCCCAAATCAATATCTCCTTCATGCAACTGTTGCATAACGTTTTTGGACGTATATAAATAATTAATTTTGTACTCAGTTATCTTATTTCGTTTGAGATAATAGTAAATCGCCTCCTCATTAAAACTTCCTTTGCCGCCTTGTATGCCAATCGTAAGATGTTTTTTCGTTTTTTGTTTGGGTATAAGTTTGTTATATAACGCGTCGTATGCCTCGCCAAGTCTGATACGCATGTCTTTTGTGTAGGGATTATATTGTTGTAAATTGGTAAAAAGTTCCCAGGTATCATTGCATGTTTGTTCTTTTACCTCGAGCAATTTTTTGGCTCCGGTTGTGTCAATTGCTGTCTTTTGCATAGCAAATTCATCAAGCATTCTCCCAATAAAATGTGTAATGCCCTGCGAATTTGCAGCAAGTTGATCATGCTGATCAGCTGTCAGTTCGATAACTCGCAACTGCTTCTCATTAAAATACTTTTTCCAAAAGGTATATGTCTTCTTATCAGTTCTGAACCGATCAAGAACAATTGGCAATCCATCAAAACTATCTTTACTACTATCCGGTCCAAACATTGGATGAGTTAATAAAGCTTGAGTTTTTGTATCAATAAGATATCTCTCAAATATGACTGCAGGATGGTGTTTGACTGACAGAACATCAATAAGAGTATGATCATCACGGAAATATTTTTTATGTTCACTTATAACAGTCTCAAATGCAGCGATAGGGACAGCATGAAAAATTATTGATGAGGTGTATGCTTCTTCAAGACTTTGCGTTTGTTTGACTGATTTATCAGCGAAAGATTTTCGGGTATAGATGAGCACGTCAAAATCACTTTTCAGCAATCTATAAAGTGTCTGTCCAAATCTACCAAAACCAATGATTGTAATTTTTTGCATATTAAAAATAATCGTTTATTGTTGTAACATTTCCACAAAAACTCGCTCTGACATAACGCTCTCCTTTGTTACCAAAAGCAGTTCCTGGTGTCAGAAGAATATTTTTTTCTTGCAATAATCGCATGCAGTAATCCCAAGCATTTGTTTCTTTTGTTGGTATTTTTGCCCAGATATAAAGTCCACCTTTTGGTAAAGAAAATGTTAATTGCAAATGAGTCAAAAAATTTCCTATTTCATGTCTTCGGTCTGCATAGGTTGCAAGCATTTGTGTATGCCATGCTGTGTCAGGATTCGTTAACATATATGCTCCAACTTTTTGTAAAGGAATACTCAGTCCTGAATCCATGTGGGATTTTAATTTAGCAAGCGAGGTAATGATTGATGCATTACCGACAATCCAACCCATTCTGTATCCTGCAAATGAGTAGGATTTCGAAAATGAATTAATCTCAACTGCCACTTCTTTCGCATCAGGAATTTGGAGTATGCTTGGTGCAATATAACCATCAAAGGTGATTTCAGAATAAGCATTGTCATAGATAAGAAAAATATTATGTGTCTGTGCAAACTCAACAAGTCTTTTTAATTCTAAAATAGTGATGACTTGTCCGGTGGGATTGGATGGGAAATTAATCCACATGCATTTTGTTTTGGGTGTTACTTGTCGTGTTAATGCATCCAAATCAATGAGATGATCTGGATCATCAGAAAGTGTATAAGTGATTGGTTTAGCTCCTGCAAGTAACTGAGGTCCCATATATCCTTGATATCCTGGATCAGGGAGGAGTACTTCATCATCCGGATTTAAAAAAGCCAGCGGTAAAAGACTGATCGCATCTTTAGCACCGTTTAGCTGATAGACTTCTCCATCGTTTAATGTAACACCAAATCGTTTTTGATACCATGAAATAATGGCATCTCTAAATTCCGGTAATGGCCCGTATCCTGGATACTTATGTGCTGTTGGTTCCATAAGATAGGAGTGGAGTTGTGCAATATAAATTTTGCTGGGAGGAATATCCGGGGAACCGACTGCTATGTTCAGTACTTTTTTGCCGGAAGTTTTTTCGACTTCAGCGATTATCTTATCAAGTTTTGAAAAGACATATTCCGGGAACTGATCTAAACGCTTGGCATGGGAAAATTTCATAGTTCTTTTTCAATACGCAGTGCTTCTTGATGGATGCGTTCATAAATATCCTCTACTAATTTCTCGGAAAGACCCAACGCTTTTGCTTGCTCTCTCTTTGAATCCAATACTTCCTGCCAACGATTTTTATCAAGAGGTTGGATATTTTGTGCTGCTTTATATTCTCCCACCAACTTTACTGCTTGCATTCTTTTTGCCAATAGCTCGATGATTTGTGCATCAAGGGTATCAATAACTTTTCGTAATTCTTGTAAATCTTTTTTCATAATTGAATTATAGATTCCTGCACCCCTCGGGGCATCAAAGACCTTCGCAGGCATGACAGTTAGAGATTCTGTGCCTTGTGTCTCAGATAATGATCCATAACTACCAATGCACTCATTGCATCCACAATTGGGACAGCGCGTGGGAGAACACAAGGATCATGACGACCGCTTGCTTCTAAATTGACTGCCTTTTTATCAATTGTTATTGTTGACTGCTTTTTCTTAATTGTTGAAACAGATTTAAAAGCCACGCGAAAATGAATTGTTTGCCCGTTCGATATCCCTCCCAAGACACCACCGCTATTATTCGTTTTGGTTTTTACATCATCATTGTTATCGGTATAAAACATATCGTTATGTTCACTTCCCTGTTTCCTAACACCTGCAAAACCTGATCCGATTTCAAATCCTTTGACTGCATTGATACTGAGCATTGCTTTTCCAAGATCAGCATTTAGTTTATCAAACACCGGCTCACCTAGTCCTGCAGGGACATGTTTGATAACACCTTTGATAACACCTCCAATTGAATCACCTTCATCTCGCACCGTTTCTATAAGATTGATCATTTGCTGTGCAACTTTTTGATCAGGACAGCGGACAATATTTTTTTCTATCATTTCTGAAGTAACTTGTTCATAATCTACTTCAGTTTGAATAGGTCCAACTTGTTCGACATAACTGAGGATTTCGATACCGAGTTTTTCTTTCAGATATTTTTTAGCTATTGCACCTGCTGCAACTCTGGCTAGTGTTTCACGTGCTGATGCTCTCCCACTTCCCATCCAATTTCGAATGCCATACTTTTGTTGGTAAGTATAATCAGCATGACCGGGGCGATAAAGTTCTTTAAGATCATAGTAATCTTCTGGTTTGGTATTGGTATTATGTGCAAGTAACAGGATTGGGGTGCCAGTAGTTCTCCCCTCAAAAACTCCAGAGAGAATATGGATAATATCTTGTTCTTTTCGAGGGGTGGTAATGTCACTTTGTCCTGGCTTGCGTCGATCAAGTTCTTTTTGAATTTCTTTTTCATTGATGCTGATATTGGGTGGGCAACCATCAATCACGCACCCAACTCCTCCTCCGTGGGATTCTCCAAATGTTGTTATTGTAAATAATTGTCCAAAAGTATTGCCGGCCATAGATAGTTATAAGTTATTATCTGTTTGGTTAGTTAGTATATTATAAATAATTTCAGTTTCATTTTTTGTTAATTGTCCTGGCGCGCTTGCTTCCTTTTTTGTGTTTGGAACAAAGTTAATTGCGTTGCCCCAGATCGCTCCTGCAATTCTTGTTATTGTACCAAATTTCCCCATGCCAAGAATAATGTATTGTTGGTCTTGTGATTTTAGTTTTACTAAAAGTTTCATTAAACAAATAGCATCATTTTCATCATTACAAAAGGTTGCAATTTTATAAATAACAGGATTTTGTTTTTTCATAATTGCAAGAATATCAGTAAGTGATTTCTCACCGGGTGTCTCTTTATAGTTGTGATAGGAACACAGTAATTGTATGTGGAGTTTCTCTTGTTTTATAAAAGAAAGCTCTTCTTTTTGTGAGATATCAAGATCAAGAAATACTTTTTTGTTTGCGAGTAAGCGCATCACCTTTTGTCGTATTTGCAATGAAAGTTTGGGGATTTCTAAATTATTTCTGCGCAATAGTAAAATAAGTTTTTTACCGTGCTGACTAATAAGGTACTCGATAAATATCTCATCAAGATCTTCAAGATAATCAAGCCAGATTTCATAGAAATCATAGGAAGGATATTTTTTTATTTCTGATAAAACTTTAGCTTTTTTCATTTTAATAATCGGCAAACAATACTTTATTTTAGACATACTGTTGGAGAACCTTTCTCATCGCTTCTTCTGGTGCGATATGGTTTGTATAAAGTTCAAATTGTGCCATGCCTTGATATAAGAACATTTCCATGCCATGAATTACTGTTGCTCCTTGTCGTTTGGCTTCGCGCAATAATCGTGTTTCATATGGTGAATAGATGGCATCAAAAACGATATGTTTTTTTGTAATATATTTATTTGGCAATGGTGTTTGATTTGTATTTGGATGTAACCCAACAGATGTTGCATTAAAAATAATCTCCGAATCTGCTACTTTTTCTAAATCATTTAATGATGCATACTTGCAACCGAATTCTTCTGCAAGTTTTTTTGCTACATCTATAGTCCGATTAAAAATTGTTACCTTTCCATCATTTTGTGTAAATGCATATAAAGCTCCTCGTGCTACTCCTCCAGCTCCAAGCAATGCAATATTTTTTCCAGACAATTTTGTTATTTTTTCCAGTGAAGTAATAATTGCGGTCCAATCTGTGTTTAACCCTTTAAGTTTGCCTTTGTCGTTTATAATGGTATTTACTGCGCCAATTTTTTGTGCTGCATCATCAATAGTATCAAGATATTGCATAATTGTAGTTTTATGAGGTAGGGTTACTGAGACTCCTTTTATTTGCAAAGCACGGAAACCTTGTACAGCTTGAGACAGATCTGCTGGTTTCACATGAGCTGCGATATACACGAAATCATTATCAATTCTTAATGCTTTATATCCCACATTATGCATAACAGGTGAAAGAGAGTGTTCAATTGGATCTCCGATTACCATACAGAATTTTGTTTTGGCTGTTATTTTCATAGTTTTACTTTTAGTTTTTCAATAATTATATCTGCAATTTCTTCAGGCGATAAAGCTTCTGTATCAATTTTCACATCCGCAGCATTTTCATATAGCTTTTTTCTCTGTTTTAGTAATTCTTCCATTTCTTCTTCGGGACTTTTTTTATCAGTAAGTGGTGGACGTTCCAGGTCAATTTTTATTCGTTGCAAAAGTATTTCTACTGGCGCTTGGAGGTACACAAACTTTCCATGTTTTTTCAGTGCTCTAACATTTTCAGGATTGATTACAACTCCACCGCCTGTTGCGATTACTGTATTATTTCTTTGAGAAAGTTCTTTAACAGTTTCATCTTCTTTTTTGCGAAAGTAATCCCATCCACAATCTGCAACTAATTTTTGAATACTCATGTTGTTTTTTTTAACAATCATTTGATCCATATCGATAAATTCTCTGTCCAATCTTTTTGCCATTAATCGAGCAACGATCGTTTTCCCACTCCCTCGCATGCCAATTAAAATAATGTTCATGAAACCCCCTTTGTTTTTATTCCCAACTCTTCCAGCTTTTCCCAGTAATTCGGAAATGATTTGCTTACGACATCCGCATCATTGATCATCATTCCCGGGATTTTGCTTCCGGCAATCGCAAAAGCCATTGCAATTCGGTGATCATGATAGGTGTCAATTTGTGCAGCTTTAGGATTGCCGCCAATTATGGAAAACGTGTCTTCTGTTGCTTCTGTTTCAATTCTCATTTTTGCTAGTTCGGTCTGTGGCGATGCAATCCGATCTGTTTCTTTTACCCGGACATGTGCGATATCAGTCATGGTAGTCGTTCCTATTGCAAATGCTGCAACAACTGCAAGGGTTGGCACGAGATCAGGAGTTGCATTCATATCAACAGTTATACCTTTAAGTTTTTCTGTCCCCGTCACTTCGATCCATTGTTGCTCTGAATTTTTTTTGACGAGACATCCCATTTGTTCAAGCATATCGACAAATCTGATATCACCTTGCGAAGAATGAGGATTGATATTAAGAATTCTTATTGTACTTTTGGTAAGTGCTGCAATGCCAAAGAAATAACTTGCAGATGTCGCCTCTGGCTCGACTTGGTAAATTTCGGGATTAATATATGTTTGTTTTTTTATCGTGTATGTTTGGTAATTTTGATTTACAACAGATATACCGAATTCTTTCATGATAGAGGTCGTCATATCGATAAAAGGTTTTGAAGATTGTTTGCCAATAACAGAAATTGTCATATCTCCGACTATTGGTGCAATCATCATCAGCGATGAGAAATATTGACTGCTTATTTCACCTTTCATTTTAGCAGTACCAGGTTTTAGTTTGCTTGACGTGATTTTTATTGGCAGGTGTCCTTCGTTTTCAAGATACGCAATGTTTGCACCCAACTGTCGTAAACCATCGACGAGATCTCCGATGGGACGATTTTTGAATGATTCTTTACATGTTACTAATTTATTTCCAGGAACAATTGCAAGCAATCCCAAAATACTTCTGGCAGTTCTTCCTGATAGACCAATGTCAATGGTATAGTCTTTTTCTACGACATCAGCGATATCACCATGAACAACAAAAGCATTTTGTGTTTCTTCAATTGCAATTCCCAATGTCTGTAAGGCACGCACCATGGCATATGTATCATCACTTTTTAGCGGATTAACGATTCTCACACTTCCTTTGGTCATTGCAGCAATGTTTAAAGCCCGAATCGTATATCCAATACATCCGGGTAACATAATATGTTTTTCAAATGGTTTTTCTAAAGGTTGTAATGCAATCATTTTCATGATTATTTGAGAATTGCTTTTATGCCGTTGCTAATAATTTCTTCTGGGACTTGTTGGTTATATACAGCATTGCCAATTCCTTGCAAAAGAGAAAAATTTATTTTATTAAACGTATTCTTTTTATCTGATTTTATTTTTTTGAAGATAGCATCTACTGCAATATTTGTAACTGTTATTGGCGCATCAGCTTTCTGTAAGGCTAGTTTAATAACTGCCATTTCTTCACTTGAAAGTAATCCCATTTGTTTCGAAATTTCTGACTCAGCAATAATGCCAAGAGAAACTGCTTCTCCATGCAACAATGGTTCTTCAGTCTCTAGTTTAATTGCTTCAATTGCATGACCAATGGTGTGACCAAAATTTAAAATCTTTCTTATTCCACTTTCTTCCAGCTCATCGTTTTGCACATAATGTGCTTTTATTTCACATGAACCGTAAATGATAGCAATAAGTTCTTCATCAGTGAAATCAGTTGGATATTTGCTTGTGACCTTTTCAAAATAGTGTTTATCATGGATCATGCCGTGTTTGATGATTTCGACAAAACTTGCTAGAAATGCTCTTTTTGGCAACGTCTTTAAAGTTTGTAGATCAATAATAACACCGTCGGGTTGATCAAAGGTTCCAATAATATTTTTAATCCCTGCGAAATCAACGCCCGTTTTCCCACCTACACTTTCGTCAACTTGGGCAAGAAGTGTCGTGGGGATATTAATAAAAGCAAGTCCTCGCATATAAGTTGAGGTTGCAAATGCGCCCATATCGCCAATCACACCACCACCGAGATTTAGAACTAAAGATTTCCTATCCAGGCCAGCGTCGTGCATTGCCGTCCATATCTTCATGACACTTTCTACGTGTTTTGCTTTTTCTCCAGGTGGTACTGCGATATATTTTGTTTGCTCAGGTAAGTTTTTCAGGAGCTTTTTCAAAAAGAGTTTCTCAACGGTTGTATCAGTTATGACAAACACTTTGGAGTATTGAGTGAGATCAAAAAGTGAAGCAATTTTTTCGATAAGATTTATCCCGATATAAATAGGATAATCACGATTTTTGGTAGATGGTGGAAATGTTATTTTCAGCTCTTTCATTACAATCCTTTCGGAGGCCGGAGTGTGCGGAACTCACTTAGTGTGTTAACGAGCTCTTGTAACTCTGTGATAGAAAGATGTTCATCTGTGTCTGTCGGTGATGTCCCTGCTTCAAGCAAGATACCATCATACAGATAGCTATCACCTGAATGCAATCTCATTGCTGCTATGGTTTCAGGAATAATAGTATGTTTTAATTTAGGTCCAATTGTATGTGTCGGATCAAAAAAGATTTTTGCATGAGGTATCTTCTTTTTAACGCGTTTCATAACTTCATGAACAATTACATTACGATGGGCTGTCTCTCTTGGTACATCAACTCCTCGATGAATAACAATCAGTTCTCCTGTATGTCCAGGGAGATAGGTTGATAAGCCTACAAGTACTTTCTCTAGTGAAGTCTCTCCTTGATAATCCGGGTGATTGGCCATTTCCAGAGGATCTTTGCCAAGAAATTTTCCATGTTTGATTCCCAAATCCCAATTATTTCGTTTGGCAAATTCATTCATTTCCATCATATGCCAACCGAGCTGTTCAACTGCTGGATTCCATGGAAGAAAATTTCCTTTAAATGATTTCTTTTGTTCATAAAAAGGCAGTTGAATGTGTGGAATCATAATTTCTGAGGCAATTAAAAGTCCTGTTTTTTTAGCAATTTTTTCGGCTAGTTCGACACTGGGTACCGAAAGTTTATTTCGTTCACTTGCAGGAAGTGTGATACATTTTTTGATAACTTCATAATCAATTCCCATGCCGTCACCTTTGAGATCTAGTGCGGTTCTGGACTTGAGTCCCACTACCCGGGTTCCATAAATAGCTCGTTTACCATCCGGTGTTTTTATTTGTGCTGTCTGAGTAATTATTTCTTCAGTATTTTCAGTTGTTATAGAGCACGGGCCTGCAATAATTGTTAGATCAAAATTTATTTTCATATCGTCTCCTCCATGCTAAAAAAATATTCGTGGATTTTAAGAACCGTTATTTGTGTTTTCTGAATGATGAAATTATCAAGCATAGCTATCTCTTCACTTTTTGGAACTGCTGCAGCATTTCCTAATTTAGTACAATGCAGTGCTGCAATTTTATTGGCATATTCAGCGCTTTTTATATTAGACCATCCTTGTATGATGCCATAGACAAATGCTCCACGGTAAATATCTCCTGCCCCTTGCATGTCAACAGCTTTTACTTGTAATGATGGAATGAGCTCTAGTGTTTTTCCATCGTAAATAATACTGCCGAATTCCCCTGCTGTTATAATAACAGTTTTTTTTGTTAGCTGCCGTAGTGATGCAAGACACAATGAAAAATTATTTGCATTTCCTATTTTTGCTAATGCTTCAATTGGGATGATGGGATAGTCGGCATGTTTTATCATATCAAGTGTGAATGGTGAGACTTCAGTTGACGGATCAATAATAATGCGTGTTGATGGTTTCTTCTTTTTGAGTATTTCATAAAATGCTGTTCGTTCATGACGATCAATAATAATGACATCAAATTGACGAATAAAATTTCTATCAACATGCTTTATATCCGGATGGATGACATCTCCGCGGATTTTTTTACGAGAGCCGTTCTCTGGATTAATAAGATAGTTATTTACTTTCGTTTTTTTTTGCAATCGGGCAATAACTTTTATTGATTCATGTTTGAGTGTTTTTCTGACCACCTTTGCATCAGCATCTCGCCCCAACGTTGTAAGAAGCGTACAATCAATTCCTAATCGTGACAGTAACATAAGTGCAATAAGCGATGGACCTCCGACATGTTTTTCAACATGATCGCTATTTATTATTTGAGCATTATCTATTACTGATTCACCTATTCCTAAAACTTTCATATTTAAGCAAAAAAAAACCTCCCGCTTGGGAGGTGTTACGTTTTGGTTTACTCTTAAGATTTTAAACTAAACCAGCACGCAACCTCCCGGATTGGGAAGTAAAGTAAAACCAAAAGTATGTTTGATTCAAGTTTGTCATAAGCTTAGTCTATTATACTGCTTTGACTTTGTCAACGATGTGTTTGAAAGTCTCTGGATCTTGCACAACCAAATTACTAAGAATTTTTCGATCAAGTCCGATTTTGGCTTTTTGCAATTTATTTATGAAGACACTGTAGGAAATACCTTCTTTTTTAACTGCTTCAGAAATACGAACGATCCAAAGAGTGCGGAAATCTTGCTTGCGGAGTTTTCGGCCATTATACGCGTATTGACCTGCATGGAGTGCAGCTTCATGAGCTACCTTAACCAATTTACTTTTGGTGCCACGATATCCCTTGGTGAGACCCAAGAGTTTATTGTGTTTTCTTCGTGATACGGTTCCCCGTTTGATTCGTGCCATATTATGCTACCCCCAACATTCGTTTGATTTTCTTTGCGAATTTGCCGACCAAAACTCCCGGCTCTTTTTGACGTCGTAGTCTCCTCTTTGATTTATTCAGTTTTTTGTGACTACCGTACTGATGACCGAACATAACTTTTCCGGTTTTTGTTACTTTAAACCGCTTTGCGGCTGAATTTCTAGGTTTTTGTTTCGTCTTCTTCATGTTTTTTTCCTTTCTCTACTGAAAGCATTGCGACCATTTGCCGTCCTTCAAATTTTGGATCCCGGTCTATTTTCGAAATATCACTTAAGGCCTCGGCGACTTTGTTGATGACTTGTCTTCCAAATTCCGAACGAGTAATCTGTCTTCCTCTAAATTTGACTACCAATCGTATCTTATCGCCATCTTCCAAAAATTCTCTTCCCCGTCTGATCATGACTTGTAAATCGTTATCAGACATAAAAGGACCAAGGCGAATCTCCTTAGTCTCGGAACTTTTAGCTTTTTTCTTTTCTTCCTGTTTTTTCTTCGCTTGTTGATATAAGAATTTATTAAAATCGATAAGCTTAGCAACAGGTGGTTTGGCAGTCGGTGCAATTTCTACCAGATCCAACTCTTGTTCTTGGGCAAGTTTTAGGGCCTCATCTTTACTTAATACTCCGATTTGTTTGTTTTCTTTATCGAGTACTCGAAGTGGTGACGCAAAGATTCGACTATTTATTCTGTACCGTTTTTCTTGTGTTCTAAATGGTTTCCTTTTTTGCAATGTGTTTTAGTAATTGTTCAAGAAATGAAGCTGTTTTGAGTTGCCCCAAGTCTTCTCCATTTCGCTTACGCACTGAAATTGAGTCATTGTCAATTTCTTTGTCCCCTATTATACTCATAAAAGGTACTTTTTGTAAAGTAGCGTCACGTATTTTGGCCTGAAGCCGCTCTGAACGTGCGTCTACTTCCACACGAATACCTTCCTCCGCAAGCTTTGCAGCAACTTTTTGCGCGCCTTCTGCATGCCGATCGGCGATTGGAAGTAAGACAACTTGAACCGGCGCAAGCCACAATGGAAAGGCTCCAGCATAATGTTCAATGAGGAACCCCATAAACCTTTCATAAGAACCCAGTATAGCTCTATGAATAACATACGGTCGTTCTTCTGTGCCTTCTGCCGTATCATACTTTAATCCCATCCATTCAGGCTGCAAAATATCTATCTGTGCTGTAGCAACTGAATCTTCTTTACCACTCACATTTTTCATCTGGATATCTAGTTTGGGCCCATAAAATGCTGCTTCACCTTTTTCTTCTACAAAGTTTGCTTTTTCTTCTTTTAATACCTCACGAATTTGATTTGCCGCGAATTCCCAGCGTTTTGGATCACCTGGATATTTGGCTCGTTTGTTTTCAAAATCTGGAAGACTTAGTCTATACCAATATTTATCTTCTAAACCAAACATTTTGTATGTCGTATGAAAGAGTTGGATTACTTTGGCTAATTCTTCTTTTAATTGATCCGGTGTACAGTAGATATGAGAATCATTTTGTGTGATTGGTCCCCGTACTCGAATCAATCCTGTTAGTGTTCCTGATAATTCGTTTCGGTAGACTGTTCCTGCTTCAGCTAATTTTAATGGTAAGTCACGGTAGCTACGAACCATATTTCTATAAACCATATGATGATGAGGGCAACTCATTGCTTTTATATAAAAAAGTTTTTCTTCTTTGTCTTGAAGTTGATACATATCGTCATGGTAATACTTTTGATGTCCAGAAAGTTTATAAAGTTCTTCGCTCGCAATTACTGGAGATGATATGTACTTGTATCCTCGTTCTTCTTCAAGGTTCCTCATAAGTTCCATCAAAATATGTTTTATGGTTTCACCTTTAGGAAGAAGTATTGGTAATCCAGAGCCAACTTCTTCTTCAAAAATAAATAACCCTAGGTCACGACCAAGTTTACGGTGATCCCGTTTCTTTGCTTCTTCGAGCATTTGTAGGTGCTCATCAAGTTCTTTTTTTGTTGGGAAAGCTGTACCATAAATACGGGTAATCATTTTATTCTTCTCGTCTCCTCGCCAATATGCTCCTGCTATGGAGAGTAGTTTGAACGCGCCAATATCTTTTTTTGGATCTTCACTATGTCCTCCTCGGCAAAGATCTTCGAAATCGCCGACTTTATAAAGCGTAATTTTTTCTCCGCGCTTGATGATGTCATCTATCAGTTCAAGCTTATATTCATTATTTTTATAAGTTTCTTTGGCTTCTTTTTCACTCACTTCTCTATGAGAAAATCCTTTCCAAGTTTTTAAGATTGTTGCCATTTCTTTCTCTAACTTTGGTAAATCATCATCTGAGATTGGTTGAGAAAAGTCAAAATCATAATAGAATCCATTTTCGATTGCAGGACCGATGGTAAGTTTAGTATTTGGATACAGTTTCAACGCCGCCGCAGCAATTAAGTGAGCGGTGGAATGACGGAGCTGATCTAAGTGCTGTTGATCTTTCATAATTATATTATACAAAAAAACCTCCGAGCAGGAGGTAAGAAACACAACCATACCTCCTCTTCTTAGGGATTTGTGGTAGCTATGATGGTTGTAATCTGTCTTATCATAATTTGATTCTATCGCATTGGCGTATGGGGCTGGAGCATACCGACTCTGTTACCTTCTGTATCGATAAACGAAGAATAGATTCCGATGCCTGGTATGTCGTCTGGTTCACCGTTGCCCTGCTGACCGCCAACTACTTTACCGCCAGCTGCCTCTACTTCTTTTGTCGCTTCTTCAATATCATCTACTGCGATCACGACATGCGGTGGAACATTCTCTTCATCCGTTTGCCAAAAGCCCCCGTTGATGTTGCCGGGAGTTTTGACCATATTATTCTCGTCTGTTTCTGTGGTTTGAGCGACAATATAATTCCCCATGTCTTCACCGAGCTGTTTCATGTTCCAACCAAAAACTTTGGAATAAAATTCACTCACGCGCTTTCTATCTTTGGCCGGCATTTCGAAATGGACGACTGGGCTGCTCTTCATAAGACTAGTATATACCATTCAGAAATTGATTATCGGTATTTAAGCAGTAAGTTTCACCAAATGTAAATCAGTACCAATAAACTGTCTGAGCCGCGTTTCATACTGATTAAAGTTATCAAAGAATTGATGGATGTCATATTCGAACTCTTT
>JBBSGT010000019.1:0-23666 GCA_038253825.1 Candidatus Levyibacteriota bacterium | reverse complement strand
GGCATAGAAAGGCTGCTGCAGTTTCCAACCTTGATCCTTGAAGATGTGATTACCCAATTGAGAAAATGCACAAGCATCGTGGAGTTTGAAACATACGCGCTACAAAACCCTGCACTTATTCAGAAATCCCAAACTGATCAGAAAACCAGAAGAACCATTGAAGACCAATTCTCCTTCCCTTTCGATGCACAAAATGTATTGACATATTACCCTCTCATAGAAAAGTTTAAGTTAACATATTTTATTGATGTATTCAAGTAAATTTACCTATTACTTACGTAGCTGGAATTTAAACCATACATAAATAGTAAGGGTCTAGACTAGTTTAGCGAAAATAAAAACGTTAAACTGATTGTTAGATCGTGCTAAACAAGTATCAAATACACTCACATATATCAGAGGTTATTTTTCGGCATATACTCAAACATTTTTGCTTAGATATACCAGCATCAAAGACGGCGGCATTAACAGGAGTGAACCGCAATAGCGTGAATAGTCTGTACCGAAAACTCAGGCAACGAGCACTGCGTATAGGCTTGGAAGAAGCAAAGCAATTTCTCGGTGAGGTTGAGGTAGATGAAAGTTACTTTGGAGCAAAAAGAATCAGAGGGAAACGAGGACGAGGAGCACAGGGGAAAACACCAGTGGTTGGATTATTAAAACGCCAAGGGCACGTGTTTACAAAGATTGTTGCAAACTGTACACGAGAAGAACTGATGCCCATAATACGAGGAAAAGTACTAACGAACAGCACAGTCTATACAGATGGTTGGCGGAGCTATGACAGCTTAGTATTGAATGGATACAAGCACTACCGAATCCATCATCACGAGAATGAGTTTGCTCGAGGGAAAAACCATGTGAATGGTATTGAGAGTTTTTGGAGTTTTGCGAAGACCAGAATGGCAAAACTGCGAGGCATTAGAAAGGAACATTTTCTGCTACACTTAAAAGAAAGTGAGTGGCGATGGAATCACAGAAATGAGGATATCTACAAACTTTTACTCAAAGAGTTGCGAAATGATCCTCTAAACTAGTCTAGACCTATAGTAATTACGTATTTGGAACAAGTCAGTCTGTAAGAGGTTCAATTTTGTGGATTCTTACTCAGGTACTCTTCTTGCCCTATCTATAAAAACAACTTTAAATAACTTCGAGTAAGAAAATCTTCCCAGCAACAACTTCCGGGGTGGTCTCTCCACTAAATCCCCTTCTGAAGAAAGATAAGGTATAATAGACGCATGAAGCGCTTCCTTTTTGTCTGCCTGATTCTTGTCTTGGGTGGATTCGAGCTTGTGCAGGTAGCCAAAAATAAAATTCGTCATGATATAGCTCAACCTATTAATGAACCAGCGCTCACACCCACCCCAACGCTCACTATCGACCGTGATGGAAAAACAAATACCTCACTCTTTGTTCCTTACTGGACAGTAAAAGATTTGAGTGACGGAACGTTTGATTCCTATATTTATTTTGGTTTGAAGCCTTCTTCTCATGGGATTGATACCTCAGAAGCAGGGGCGCAACAGGTGGATGATTTTATCAGCGCTGTTCCGCAGGATAAAACAAAGCTGTTGACCTTACGAATGGTCGATCAGGATGCGAATAATGCTATTTTAAAAGATAAAAAACTCCAACAGAAAATTATCTCTCAGACGATTTCGTTTACTAAAGATCATGGATTTTCAGGTGTGGTTCTGGATTTGGAAATTAGCGGATTGCCTTTTGATTCGTTAGTAACGCAGATCAGTAATTTCACCCACGATCTAGCCACTCAAACCAAAGCGCAACATTTACAGTTTGAGCTAACACTCTATGGTGATACATTTTATCGGGTACGGCCGTTTGATGTGAAGAATCTAGCCAAAGATGCCGACAATGTCATGATTATGGCATATGATTTTAATAAATCGCGTTCAAATCCCGGTCCGAATTTTCCGCTCAGTGGGCAAGAAACATATGGGTATGATATGGGGAAAATGGCAGATGATTTTCTTCAAGTTGTGCCCAATCAAAAACTCCATGTGATTTTCGGGTTATATGGCTATGATTGGCCTGTGGATAACAGTGGAAATGCGACGGGACAAGGCTCACCGCTTACTGATGCGCAAATTCAAAATAAATTTTTACACGATTGCAAATTTAGTGCCTGTCAAATCAAACGAGATCCAGTTTCGGCAGAAACAGTGATTCACTATACTGATGATACAAATCAAAAACATGTTGTTTGGTTTGAAGATATGCAGTCTGTAGCAACGAAGGAAAAAGTTCTGAAACAGAAAGGGATTGGGAATTTTTCTTTCTGGGCAAATTCGTATTTTTAAGATGAAAAAATTAAATAAGAAACAAATAGAAGCAATATCAGAGTTTTGTTGTACCATTTCTATAGCGTGGTTTGTTGGTATCTTTATCGTGCCTAAATTAACTCCTGAATTCACTTTCTTGACCTTTATTAAGTAGCTTGTTAATATGGGTGGGATGTTCCTACTTAGAATATTGCTTTTAAAAGAGGAAAAAAGATGATAGATCAACAGATGTTACAAAGAGGATTTGATTTTAGTAGTATTCTAACTTCGATCATGATTATTGGTGGAGCACTACTCATTTACTTTTCAGATCGGCAAAAGAAAAAAACAAATCGTTCTTCCGAAAAATAACTTTATTGCTTCTTGCCGTGGAAGGTGGGGAAATAATTTCCCGGAAGAAGTGTAATATATTGGATAAACGGATCTTGAACGCCGATATATTGTATGGAAGCACTAGCTGAAGCAGGGAGTACCGACAGTTGGGTGAACGCATAGTCATCAGTGAGCCCCAAATTACCTAAATTAGCTTTATCGGTGCTTTGGGTACCTGTCAGTAATTGTCCTCCAGGTAATTGAGAAATATAGCTAGAACTAGTTGGATTAAACGGAAATTTAGTTAGTTTTTGTTTCCCCAGGTCATAATCATAGACTCCTTGCTGCACTGATGTACTGGCAAGAATGGTAATAATAGGATCACCGGTAATCATATCCCACTGTGGCGGTGCATACACACTTCCGGCAGGCAGATTAGGAAGTTTAAACCGCTTGAGTGAGTGCGTATTGAGAATGTCAATTGAATCAGGAGTAAGGATTGCTTGTCTTGTCCCACTTCGGGTTGCTGTCCCGTCTCCATTGGCGCCATCATACCCTCCAAAGAGAAGATATTTCTGGTCAGGAGAAAGAACTGGTTTCGTCCCATACGTGCCGATAGGAACAGCTGTGATATCTCGTTGGTTTGTTCCGTCAACATTAATGACACTCAAACCATTCTCATATCCCGGATCACTTTGGGAATTCGTAGGAAGATAGGTGTCGGTGAAGACAGTTCCATCATTTAAAACACCTCGTGGGTAATGTACAGGCGTTGTCGTAACCGGTTCACTATAAAGTGGATTAACAACTGATGGTCGAGTAAGGTCTACAGAATAAACGCTCGATTGTCCGCCTAACAATGTGTGCGTGTCCCGATTAAGACTCACTTCCCATATCGCAAGATATTGTTTATTGGGGGATAAAACATAGTCAACAATACTCAAACCCGGATTTGCCGGAATATTGGTGACAATCTGTTTTTGTTTGAGATCATAGACGCTGAGTCGTTGACCATATTCATTACGATCAATTTGGTCTATATATAAGAGTGTATTGCTGGACAAAACACTTACCTTTTTAACAGTCAAAGGTAAAGAGAGAATGGTAGTAATTTTATCGCTATCTGTGTTTACTGCTCTGATCACTGACTGTTGGCTGGTCCAGGTGCCATAGACAAGTGTTTGTGAGGTATCTTTTGCTTTGACTACTGGTTTACTTTTATCAGCTTGAGTTTTCGGTTTGTTGGTCGCTGTTGCGTTCTGCTTATTCGAACTTCTTCCCCCAGATAACGCGAGTAAGAGTGAGAGTAGAAGAGCGACCAGGACACCACCAATTATCATAAGTTTTTTACTGAGTAAAGGCTTTGCTATCGGTGACGGGGGGGGAACTCCTTGAGATGGTGGGCTTGGCGGAATCGTCCCTTGCGAATCTACTGGAGTGGGTTGTAGCTCTGCAGAAGTGGTAGTTATTGGTGTTGCAGTCGGTTGATTTGCGGACACAGGATTTACCTGCAGAACAGGTTGGGTTTGATTTTTAGTTGGTTGTGCTGTTGGCGGGCTGGGCTGCTGGGTGGCCTCGGGTGGTTTCGGGTCCATAGCCTTCTTATTGTGGAAGAAACAATGAATCTTGTCAAGCAAAAGGGAAGTGCTAAATGTGGGTAAAAAGTCAGAATACCCTATTGACGTGACTAAAAATTTATAGTATAGTATGTTTACTCTCATAAAAGAAATGAGAGATTTTATTTTTAAAATACTATGGCAAAATTTCAACGAACCAAACCACACGTAAATATCGGAACCATCGGTCACGTCGATCACGGTAAAACCACGACAACTGCTGCTATTACTACCGTTCTTGCAAAGAAAGGTATGGCAGAAGCGAAGTCTTATGCAGATATCGATAACGCTCCTGAAGAACGACAGCGTGGTGTTACCATTAACATTTCCCACCAAGAATACGAAACAGAAAAGCGCCACTATGCACACATCGATGCTCCAGGTCACGCTGATTATATCAAAAATATGATCACGGGTGCAGCTCAAATGGACGGAGCAATCCTTGTCGTTTCAGCTCCAGACGGTCCAATGCCTCAGACACGTGAACACATCCTGCTTGCTCGCCAAGTTGGTGTTCCTTCAATTGTTGTTTTCCTTAACAAATGCGACATGGTAGACGATCCAGAACTCCTTGATCTCGTTGAAATGGAAATCCGTGAACTTCTTACAAAATATCAATACCCAGGAGATGACACACCAATTATTCGTGGATCAGCGTTGAAAGCTATTGAAGGTGACCCTGAAGCTGAAAAAGCCATTCTTGACCTGATGGCCAAAGTCGATGAATTCGTCCCAACACCTGAGCGAGCACTCGACAAGCCATTCTTGATGCCTGTTGAAGACGTTTTCTCTATCAAGGGTCGAGGAACGGTTGTTACCGGAAGAATTGAAAGAGGTATGGTTAAAGTGAACGAGGCGGTTGAAGTCGTTGGTCTCGGCAAGAATAAAACATCAGTTGTTACCGGAGTCGAAATGTTCAAAAAGCAACTTGAAGATGGACAAGCTGGAGACAATGTTGGATTACTTCTCAGAGGTTTGGAAAAGTCCGATGTTGAACGAGGTCAGGTTATTGCGAAGCCAGGAAGTATAACTCCGCATACAGAATTTGAAGCAGAAGCATATGTCCTTACCAAGGAAGAAGGCGGTCGTCATACACCATTCTTTAAAGGATACCGACCACAGTTCTACATCAGAACAACTGATGTTACCGGTAATGTTACTCTTCCAGACGGGGTAGAAATGGTTATGCCTGGAGACACAACAAAAATGACAGTCAAACTTATTGTTCCGGTCGCTCTTGAAGAGGGACTCCGATACGCGATTCGCGAAGGCGGAAGAACAGTAGGAGCTGGTGTCATCACCAAAATCATTAAATAATCCCCACAAGCGGGATTATTTTTGTTTTGCGAGGAGATCTTTAACAGTCTGAGGAGAAACAATTATGGCAAAAGGAAGAATTAGAGTCCGATTAAAAAGTTATGACGCACGAGTCTTAGACTCTTGTTGTCAGCAAATCCTTGATTCGGTCATCAGAACCGGAGCTAAGGTTGTAGGGCCAGTTCCACTTCCGACAGATAGATCTGTTTATGCCGTTAATAAATCGCCGTTTATTGATAAAAACGCACGAGATCACTTTGAGATACGAATACACAAGCGGTTAATAGATATTGTTTCCCCAACAGACAAAACGATTGACAGTCTAACAAATTTAGCACTGCCAGCCGGAGTTGATGTAGAGTTGAAAATGTAGGGACAAGAATCATTAATAAATGCCCAAACTAATTAAACATGCTAAGAGTATGATTGATTAAAAATGCCTAGCTGGCCACCCCATTAAGTGGGGATCAAATCACACACAGTGAAAGATAAGGTAGCCAAAGGCTATCTTTTTTTTGGTTTATAATTTGCAAGAATTAAGTAAGAAAAAACTATGATACAAGGACTTATTGGGAAAAAAATTGACCAAACACAAACGTTTTTGGAAGACGGAAGAAGAATTCCGGTTACTGAAGTTTCAGTAAGCGACAATGTTGTGTTGCAGGTAAAAACACCTGAAACAGACAAATACACAGCGTTGCAACTGGGATTTGGGGTCAAAAAGAAACCAATGCGAGCTCGCGTTGGTCACAGTAAAAAAGCCGGGGTTGACAATGTTCCCGCACTGGTTCGAGAAATGGCATGGACAGGGGAGGAAGAATTACCAAAAGCTGGCGCACTCATCACCGTTGAGACAGTATTCAAACCAGGAGATATCGTGAAAGTAACCGGTACTTCAAAAGGAAAAGGTTTTGCCGGTACAGTCAAGCGATACAACTTCCGTGGTGGCCCAAAAACACACGGTCAGTCAGATCGTCACCGTGCACCTGGTTCTATCGGTCAAGGAACGACACCAGGACGTGTGTATAAAGGTAAAAAGATGGCAGGACACATGGGTGTTGACAGCGTAACAGTCCAAAATTTGGTGATAGTTGACGTTGATAGCGATAATAAACGATTATATGTTTTAGGTTTAGTCCCTGGACACAAGAATGCAATGCTTGTTCTCACACGAACCGGTGAACAGAAAAAATTTGTTCGATTGCTTGCAAGCAAACAGAAAGAAGATGCGCTGGCAGCACAGGAAGCAGCAAAATTAGAAAAAGAACAAGCCAAAGCAGCAGAGGAAGCTGCAAAAGCTGAGCTAGAACAAGTGGCTTCGACAGAGGCGCCAGTTGAAGAAGGAAAAGCAGACGTAGCACAAGAAGAACCAAAAGCTGAAGTAACCGAGAACAAAGAAAAATCCATAACATCAGATGCGCCAACAGACTCAGAGGAGACAAAAGCGGAAGGAGAAAAAGAAAATGGCAAGTAAACCAACAGAAATAACAAAAAAGACAACAACGCCAGTAGTAAAAACTGCAAAACCTGTCAAAAAAGAAGCTGTAAAAGTGACAAAACCAAAAACTGAGGCGCCTGTTGTTAAAAAGGAAACAGTAAAAGCAGACGTAGCAGTTGCTAAAACGAAGGCAAGTGAGAAAAAGTATCCAGCAGTCAACGTGGATGTTCTCAATCTCGAAGGTAAGGTAACAAGTAAAATGGCCTTACCAGGCGAGTTGTTTGGTGAGACGGTCAACAAGGCATTGGTTGCACAAGCAGTCAGAGTGTATCTCGCAAATCAGCGACAAGGAAATGCCTCAACCAAAACTCGCGGAGAAGTTGAGGGCTCAACACGCAAGATCTATCGTCAAAAAGGAACAGGCCGGGCACGACATGGTGGCATCCGTGCTCCTATTTTTGTCAAAGGTGGTATTGTTTTCGGGCCGAAACCACGCGATTTCAGTCTTTCTTTGCCACAAAAAATGAAACGCAAGGCTTTATTTAGTGCATTGTCCGGAAAATTACATGATAAAGAAATCACCTTTATCGATGGACTTGCTGGCATCAAACCAAAAACGAAAGTATTTGTCGCGTTACTGAAGAATTTGGGAGTTGAAGAAAAGAAACGAAAATTACTCATTGTTACGAGTGCGGATGTGCCGTCAGTATTGCGAGCTGGAAACAATGTCACAGGGGTAAATTTCATCCCATCACGCCAGCTTAATACGTATGAAGTCTTAAATGCAAAACAGCTGATTGTGATGAAGGATGCAGTTGATGAAATGAAAGAGCACTTTTTAGGGAAAGGAAAATAATGCAAGCACATATAATCGTTCGACCATTAGTTACAGAAAAATCCATGACAGATGTTTCCAAAGGGAAATACACGTTTATGGTTGCGAAAAGTGCTACCAAATCGGGTATTAAACATGCAATCAAAGGAAAGTTCAATGTCACTGTTTCAAGTGTGGCAACAAGTATTGTCAAAGGGAAATCACAACGAGTAGGAGCACGAAGACTTGAGGTTGCGAAATCTCAATGGAAAAAAGCAACAGTTACGCTGAAAAAAGGTGATAAAATAGCACTCTTTGAACCGGGCGGAGAAGAGAAAAAGTAAAAGAGCATTATGAAGAAGCTAAAAACAATTAAAAAGAAACATTCAGGCAGAGACGCAAGTGGTAAAGTTGTCGTTCGTCATCAGGGTGGACAACATAAGCGCTACTTCCGACAGATTGATTTTAAGAGAAATAAATTTGAGATCGTTGGTCGCGTTATAGCCATTGAATATGATCCAAATAGAACTTGTGATATTGCTTTGATACAATACAAAGATGGGGAAAAGCGATACATTTTGGCACCACAGGGTTTGACGGAAAATGATACAATCTCGAGTGGAAAAGGTGCAGATGTTAAGATTGGGAATGCTATGCCTTTGGGAGAAGTCCCGGCCGGAACAGTTGTTCATAACATCGAATTGACTCCTGGTAAAGGGGGCCAGATAGCACGAGGAGCAGGAACTGGCGCAATCGTTTCATCAAAAGAAGGCGGTTTTGTCTTCTTGAAATTGCCATCAGGTGAAGTACGACGAGTACGCGTTGATAGTATGGCAACTATCGGACAAGTCGGAAAAGTTGATTGGAAAAATGAAGTTATCGGAAAAGCAGGACGAGCACGAAACATGGGCCGTCGACCAACTGTCCGAGGAGTCGCACAGAATCCTCGTTCCCATCCTCATGGAGGAGGAGAAGCTCGTTCAGGTATTGGTTTGAAGTATCCGAAGACCTATACAGGACGAAAAGCAGTCGGAAAGACACGAGATAAGAAAAAACATTCAGATAAATATATCGTATCAAGAAGAAAGGGAGGGAAACATAATCCTTCTAAATAGTTATGGCACGAAGTACTAAAAAAGGACCATATATAGACGAAAAATTGCTTCAAAAAGTGACGAAGCAAAAACAGGTAGGGAAGAATGAACCAATAAAAACTTGGGCACGTTCAAGTCAAATTCCGCCGGACTTTGTCGGTCACACGATGATGATTCACAATGGAAAACACTTTATTTCTGTGTTGATCGTTGAAGGAATGGTTGGGCACCGATTGGGTGAATTCTCACCAACTCGAACATTCAGGGGTCACGGTAAGATTGTGGCACGTGAGGTCAGTAAGACATAAGGAGTTAGTATGGAAGTAAGAGCAATTACAAAATCAATACGAATTAGTCCGAGAAAAATGCGTTTGGTTGCGGAAGCAATCAGAAACATGCCGATTGAGAAAGCGTATCGAGTTCTCGAAGTGACACAAAAGCGGGCGGCATTGGTCGTATCAAAGACGCTTAAGAGTGCAGTCGCAAATGCAGTCACGAATGCGAATCTGGAAACAAAGAATTTATACGTTTCACAAATTAGTGTGAATGAGGCACAGGCGTTGAAACGGTTTCGGCCATCAACCCGAGGAAGAATTCATCCATACAAAAAGCGAGGGAGTCACTTAACTATCGTTTTGAAAGAAAAAGTTGTTGTAGCACCCATTGCTTCAAAAGCAACTGTTGCGAAGAAAGAAGAAGTAAAAGTAAAAAAAAGAGATGAAAAAAAGGAGGTTAAAAAATAAAATATGGGACAAAAAGTAAATCCACATGTTATTCGATTAGGAACAGTATTTAGCTGGAGTAGTCGTTGGTTTAATGAACGACACTATAAAGATGTGGTTCTTGAAGATTATGGCTTGCGCAAGATGTTGATGACCAGGTTGCGATCAGCAGGCGTAGCAAGTGTCGAGATTGAACGATCGATTAACAGTGTCAAAATTATTATTCATGTTTCACGTCCCGGTATTGTTATCGGTAGAGGTGGATCAGGTCTTGAAGAATTGAAAAAAACAATTAATATTTTCTTTGCAAAGACACATGTCAAAAAGTCGATGCCAAAACTTGATATCAGAGTTGAGCCTGTGAAAGAACCGCATCTGAACGCTTATTTGGTCGCAAACAACATTGCTGATCAATTGATCCGCAGATTGCCATTCAAGCGAGTGTTGAATTCAACCTCAGAACGAGTAATGGGTTCAGGAGCTTTGGGTGTGAAGATTCTTTTGACCGGACGTATTGCAGGTGCAGAAATTGGTCGGCGGGAAAAAATTCATGTTGGGACTGTGCCACTCTCAACAATTCGTGAGGATATCAGTTATGCACAAGTTCCAGCACTGACAAAAAAAGGATACATCGGTATTAAAGTGTGGATTAATAGGAAAGAAGGAGGAGAGCATATCTAGCAACGACGTCTTTTAAGACTGAGGACTGGATAATAATTTACTATGTTAACACCAAAACGACAAAAATATCGAAAGCAGCAACGAGGGACGATGAAGGGTGTCGCAACTCGAGGAACCAAACTTTCTTTTGGTGACTTTGGCTTGCAAGCCATGGATACCGGTTGGATTAGTAGTCGCCAAATTGAATCTGCTAGGCGTGCGATTAGTAACTATACACAGCGAGGAGGCCGAATTTGGATTACTATTTTTCCTGATAAACCAATCTCAAAGAAACCACCTGAAGTCCGTATGGGTGGAGGAAAAGGAGATATTGAAGCATATGTCGCACCAGTAAAACCAGGACGTATCATGTTTGAGATGGCCGGTGTGTCAGCTGAAATTGCAAAAGAAGCATTGCGTTTAGCATCACACAAAATGCCGGTGAAGACCAAAGTGTTGGTGCGAGGAGAAATGGAATTTTAAAAGTATGAAAAAGACAGATAAACAAACATTACAAACAAAAAGTACAATAGAGTTGCAAAAACTCGTTGAAGAAACGTATAATACGCTGGGTCAACTCAAGCTTGATAATGTACAGAATAAATTGAAGAATACACGCAGTATCTTTCATACCAGAAAAGAAATTGCAATTATGCAGTCAATCTTACACATGAAACTTAAAACAAAGGAGGGCGAAAAATAAACTATGGCAAAAGTATTAACAGGAAAAGTTATTTCTACAAAAATGATGGATACTGTCGTGGTTCAGGTTTCACGACGAGTACCACATCCATTGTACAAAAAGCTGATGAAGGTAACAAAGAAATTTAATGTTGCACTGAACGGAAAAACTGTTGAAGTCGGTAATGAAGTACGAATTGTTGAAACGAAACCGGTCTCCAAAACGAAATATTTTGCAGTTAAAGAAGTAGTTGGTAAAAAATAGTTATGTTACAGTTACGAAGTATTGTTAAAGCAGCAGATAATTCAGGAGCAAAAGAACTCTATGTTATTCATGTGTTCGGAGGTTCCAAGCATAAATTCGCCAGAATTGGTGATGTTGTTAATGTGGTTGTAAAATCAGCAATTCCGCATGGACAGGTTAAGGATTCTGAAATGGTCAAAGCAGTCGTGGTGCGAACTCGAAAAGAGTTTCGAAGACCTGACGGATCGTATGTTCGGTTTTCAGATAACGCAGTTGTTGTTATCGATAACGCAAAAGATAAAAATGTACGCGGAACTCGTATCTTTGGCCCGATCGCTCGGGAAGTCAGAGATCGAGGTTTTACGAAGATTGCCAGTATGGCAGTGGAGGTGGTTTAAGAGTTGTCATGCTGAATTGATTTCAGCATCTTATATGAAAAGGTAAGAGATCCCGAAACAAGTTCGGGATGACAGATAAACAAGGAGTAAAATATTATGAAATTAAAAAAAGGTGATGCAGTAACAGTAGTACGAGGAAAAGACAGCGGTAAAAATGGAACCGTTGAAAAGGTCTTTTCAAAAGAAGCAAAAGTACTCGTCGGTGGTGTCAATCAATACAAGCGCCATGTCAAAGCTCGCTCGCAAGGTCAAAAGTCTGAAATCATTACACTGACCAAACCGTTGCCACTTGCGAATGTACAACTGGTTTGTCCGAAATGTAAAAAATTGACTCGAGTTGGATACAAAATGCTCAAAGATGAAAAGGTGCGTATTTGCCGCAAGTGCGATGCGGAACTCTCATAAGATAAAAGATCTTTAATTTTTAATTTTGACGGAAAGGAACATATGACAGAATTACAAGAAAAATATAACAAAGAAGTAATCGGAAAATTGCAAAAGGACTTGTCAATCAAAAATCCGATGGCACTACCACGTTTGGGGAAAATTGTGGTAAACATGGGTGTCAAAGATGCAGTATCTGATAAAAAAGTTATTGAAAAGATGAGTGGGGCATTGAGTCGGGTTACCGGACAAAAGGCCAAACCAACTCGTGCTCGAAAAGCTATCGCAGGATTTAAAATTCGCCAAGGTGATGTCATCGGTTTGGTCGTGACACTTCGAGGAAAGAGGATGTATGAGTTCTATGACCGATTAGTAAAGATTGTTTTGCCTCGTTTGAAAGATTTTCGTGGTGTACCACGCACCAGTTTTGATGGTCGTGGTAATTATACCCTCGGATTCCATGAATACTCAACGTTTCCTGAAATTGATCTTGGAAGTGTCGAGCGGTTACAAGGAATGGAAATGATTTTTGTGACATCAGGAAAAGATAATAAAGAAGGTTTTGCTTTGCTTGAAGCACTCGGCATGCCGTTTATGAAGGAAGCGAGCAACAAATAGCCTTGGAAGTATGGTATAATGCCAAGGCTAGAACAAAAATAATATGGCTACAACAGCAGATATTGTAAAATTTAAAAGAAAACAAAAGTTCGAAGTTCGCGATGTCAATCGTTGCGGTATTTGTGGCCGGGCGCGCGGTTATATGCGCCGATTTGGTCTTTGTAGAATTTGTTTTCGTGAACGTGCAATGAAAGGAGAGCTTCCGGGCGTTTATAAAGCGAGCTGGTAGTCAAAACTATGAATTACGTTATTGGAGATTTTATTATTCAATTAAAAAATGCTGCTTTTGCTCGCAAGAAAACCGTGGTAGCACCTTATGCTAACTTGAGCAAAGCAGTCGCAACTGTCTTGAAGAAAGAAGGTTTTGTTGATTCAGTGAAAGAAGAAACAATCGATGGTCACAGAATGCTTGCGGTAGCCTTACGCTATCAACGTCGGAAGCCATCAATTACTGATATTTCCTTGATTTCTAAGCCGTCGCTACGAACCTATATTGCAGCGCATGAAATTGCCCGCACGCAAGGACGCGCTTCAACTGCAATTTTGTCAACCAATGCAGGAGTACTAAGCGGGAAAGACGCAATGAAAAAAGGAGTCGGTGGTGAGCTCTTGTTTAAAATATGGTAAAACAGGAGTAGTGAAAAGTTTAAAGTTAATTTTTCACTTGAGTGACGAAAGGAACGAATATGTCAAAAATCGGGAAATTACCTATCACAGTTGGAAATGACGTCACTGTTACCTTTAGTGGTAACAACGTCAGCGTAAACGGGCCAAAAGGAAACGGTTCCTTGGCTTTGCCGGAAGGCATTGCTGTTGAGACAAAAGAAGGTCGCGTGCATGTGACAGCTAAAAATTTGGAGGATCGCCGTGTCAAAGCAATGTACGGTTTGACTCGCGCAAATCTTGCGAACCTGATTAAAGGTATGGACAGCGGATTTGAAAAGAAATTGGAAATTCTGGGTGTGGGATACCGAGGTCAAATGCAGGGCGTCGATTTGGTTCTTTCACTGGGGTTTGCCCATCCGGTAAAGATCCATCCGTTAGATGGAGTTAAAATCGCGATTGCAGACAATGTCATTTCAGTTACAGGAACAGACAAGCAATTGGTTGGTGAACAGGCAGCCAATATCCGAAAAGTAAAACCACCTGAACCATACAAAGGGAAAGGGATTCGATATCAAGGGGAACATGTAAGAAGAAAGGCCGGTAAAGCAGCCAAAGCTGCAGGAGCGAAATAAAATTTATGAACGATAATCAAAAAAGATTACACAGACAAATACGAAGCCGAAAAAAGACAGGTAATGTCACAACTCGGCCACGACTGAGCGTTTTTCGCTCAAACAGTTATGTCTATGCGCAAATTATTGATAGCAAAGGAGCTACGCTGATTGGTGTTTCAGAGAAGCAAGTCAAAACAACCGGAAAGCTTCCCACTGAGCGTGCAAAAGAAGTTGGTGTTGCGATTGCAAAACTCGCATTGGCAAAGAAGATTAAAGAAGTTGCTTTTGACAAAGGTCGATTTGCTTACCACGGACGCGTCAAAGCAATTGCAGAGGGTGCACGAGAAGGAGGATTGAGTCTCTAATATGGATAATAGAAACAATAATAACAGTAATAATAATCAACGTTTTGGCCAACATGGCAATCAACAACGACGACCACGAACGTTTGAACGCGCTCCAAGCGAGTTTGATGAGCAAGTTGTTCAAATCAACCGTGTCTCTAAAAAAACCAAAGGTGGAAACAAAATCGGCTTTTCTGCACTGACCGTTGTTGGTGATAAAAAAGGTAAAGTCGGTGTCGGTCTTGGGAAAGCACCAGATGTTTCAAATGCCATCCGAAAAGGGATGTCTCAAGCAAAAAAGCATATGATCAAAGTCCCTTTGGTCAACGGAACAATTCCTTTCAGAATTGATATCAAAATGGGTGCCGCAAAAATCATGCTCAAACCAGCACCTCCAGGAAGTGGTATTATTGCCGGTGGAGCAGTACGAAGTGTGGTATCAGCAGCAGGAATTGAAAACATCTCTTCAAAGATGTTGGGTACTGAAAATAAAATCAGTAACATTTATGCAACCCTTGAAGCACTCAAACGGGTTAGTGAGCAAGTAGACAAAACAACGGAAAGAAAGGCGAAAGCATAAAACTCTATGAATTTATCAAATTTAGAAAAGGTAACAGCAAGAAGTAAAAAACGAGTCGGTCAAGGACACGGTTCAGGTCGTGGAAAAACATCAGGTCGGGGAACCAAAGGAACAAAAGCCCGATATAAAGTAGCACTGAACTTTGAAGGTGGAGCACTTCCCCTGACGAAACGTTTGCCATTTTTACGGGGTAAAGGCCGCAATCGCTCATTGCAAGAAAAAGCAATTGTGCTCAATGTGCAAGCACTCAATGTTTTTGTGAAAGGATCTGTCGTGGATCTGGAACAATTGGCAAAGCAAGGTTTGATTTCTCTGGAAGCAGCACAGCAAAAAGGTGTGAAGATTTTGGGAGACGGAGAATTGGAAGTAGCACTGACAGTCAAATTGCCTACTTCAAAAGGGGCAGCAGAGAAAATTACTAAAGCCGGTGGAACAATTGAACAAAGTATTTAGTATGTGGTATTTAGTATTTTGTATACAGAAAGACTATACTAAATACGAGATACAAGATACCAAATACTAAAACATGGACAGTATATTTAATACCCTTCGTAATAGTTTTAAATCACCAGAAGTACGAAAGAAAATTATTTTCACCCTCGCGCTCTTTCTCGTATTCAGAATTTTTGCCCATGTCCCCGTCGCAGGTGTCAACATTGCCCAATTAAAAACTCTCTTTGCCGGCAATCAATTTCTTGGTTTCCTTGATATCTTCTCCGGTGGGACGCTTTCCAATTTTTCTATCATGGCACTTGGGCTGAATCCATACATTAACGCTTCCATTATTTTGCAGCTTTTGACCATGGTCTTTCCCAAATTGGAAGAGCTCTCCAAAGAAGGAGATTCAGGCCGACAAAAAATTAATCAATATACACGCTTTCTTACTGTCCCGTTGTCGGTACTCCAGGCAATCGGTGTCTACGCACTTCTTCGCAGTCAACACTTGGTAACCACTCTGACAGCTCTGGATTTCATCGCATTTGTTTTGACACTTGTTGCTGGATCGATGTTCCTCGTATGGCTGGGTGAATTAATCACTGACCGAGGTGTGGGGAATGGTATCTCGCTGTTAATTTTTGGTGGTATTGTGGGGAGACTTCCAGTCCTTTTTGGACAGACAGCTTCTACGGCGACAGCGCAGGCGAGTTTGAGTTTGCTCAGTTTTGTCGTCTTAGGGCTAGTGGTGATTGCCGGGATTATCGTCGTCAATGAAGCAACCCGGCAGATTCCTGTGCATTATGCTCGCCGCATGCGAGGCAACAAGATGTATGGCGGTCAGGCAACGCATTTACCATTGCGCCTCAATCAAGCCGGTGTTATTCCTATTATTTTCGCCGTTTCACTCGTACTTTTGCCGACATTGATTTCGCAAATCTTTATTAGTTCGCCAAATCATGCACTTCGGAGTGTTGCTGAGTTCATGAGCGTTTGGTTCTCCCAAACGAGTGTTCTGTATAATGCGCTTTATTTTTTCTTGGTGGTGGCTTTTACTTTTTTCTATACAGCCGTGGTCTTTAACCCAAAGAAGATCTCAGAAGAGATTCAAAAGTATGGTGGGTTTATCCCTGGCGTGCGGCCCGGAAAATCGACAGCTGCGTATCTTAACTACATTTTGACTCGTATCACCCTGGCCGGCGCATGCTTTCTCGGCTTAGTTGCTATTTTTCCTGAACTGGCAAAGTTAGTAACGGGTGTGCAGACTTTGCTTCTGGGAGGCACAAGTATTTTGATTGTGGTGAGTGTGGTTTTGGAAACCTATAAAGCAATTGAAGCAAATCTTGTTATGCGCAATTACGAAGGTTTTCTCAATAATTAATGACTAGCATGTAACGCCCGTTTTCCATACAATAATAGTTCTCTCGCTTATATTTATGAAAATTATTTTAATTGGTATTCAAGGTTCAGGAAAGTCTACCCAAGGCAATTTGTTGAGTAAAAAATTGGGGGTCCCCTATCTTTCCACCGGACATATCTTTCGCGAAATTGCAAAGGAGCGAACGCCTATTGGCCGGTATATTAAAGAGACTATGAACGCGGGATATTTAATTCCTGATGAAAAAACACTGGAAATTGTAGCGGAATATCTGGGGCGAAAAGAATATGAGAAAGGCTATATCCTCGATGGCTTTCCCCGCACGTCAATGCAAGCGGAGTCATTTAGCAATGGTATTGACAAAGTGGTTTATCTTGAAGTTTCTGACAAAGAAGCATTGTGGAGACTTTCGTATCGTGGCGATGAGGAAGGTGGACGCGAAGATGACACCTTAAAAGCTATTCGAAAGCGAATCGAACTTTTCCACAAATTTACGAAACCTGTTTTGGAGTTCTATCGTAAAAAACAGAAATTGATCAGTATAGATGGAGAGCAGGAGATCGAGAAAATCCATAATGAGATAATGAACAAACTTACCAAGTGAAGAAACAACCGTTACTATTAGGAATTACCGGAGCATTTGGGAGTGGAAAATCGACTGCCGCTGCTTTTTTTGCCGCACGAGGGTTCACCTTCATCCGTCTCTCTTCGTATATAGAAGAGGAAATAAAACGTCATCACGCATCTGAAATAACCAGAACGCTTTTGCAGGAAAAAGGTAATGCTCTCCGAGCGCGGTTTGGGGCTGGTGTTCTGGCAAAACGAGTACTCGAACAGATTGCCAAAGAAAAGTTGGAGCGAGTTGTCATTGAGGGGATTTCTAACATGGAAGAGGTGGAACGTTTATATAAGAATCCTAACTTTTTACTACTCGCAATTGTCACGGATAGAGATATTCGATTACGACGACTACAAACTATCTCAGGACAAGAGGTCTTAACAATGCAAACATTTGCAAAGCAAGATTACTCAGAGTTAGGTGTTGGTGAAAAAGACACTGGTATGCAGACCGGGATGTGTATTGCCCTTGCTGATGTGTATGTTGAAAATAACAATACAAAAGCAGTACTTGAGAAAAAATTGGAAAAATATTTGGAGGAAACGACAGAATAGCCTATGGATAAAAAATTTATTATTGCAATTGTGGGTATGCCAGGAGCTGGAAAAAGTGAGGCAGCAGCTCATCTGGATCATATTGGTATTCCGTTTATCCGGTTTGGGCAATTAACTGACGAAACTGTTGCGGAAATGGGATTGCCGCTTACGCCACAAAACGAGATTATTGCGAGAGAAAAATTACGAGCAGATTTGGGTATGGCTGCTTATGCGATAAAAGCCAAACCGAAAATAGATAAGCTACTGAAAGAAAAATCCGTTATTGCGCTTGATGGTCTGTATTCGTGGGAAGAGTATGCATTTCTGAGAGAAGTCTATCCACAACTGATTTTAATCCATGTCTATGCTGAGCCTAGGGTGCGGTATAGTCGTTTGGCAAAAAGAAAAGTAAGACCGGTTTCTCCAGAGCAATCGAGAATTCGCGATATTGATGAAATAGAAAAGCTCAACAAAGGAGGACCGATTGCGATTGCGGATTATATGATTGAAAACAACTCAGGCGATCTAGCAAATTTGCAAAAACAAGTGGATCATTTGCTTAAACGATTAGAAATAGAAGTATGATTGATTTAAAAACACCGGAAGAAATTAAAATTATGCAGCATGGCGGTCATATCTTGGCAACGGTTTTGGGTGAGGTTATGGACGGCGCACAAGTCGGCGTGACTGAGCTTGCCCTTGATCAGTTGGCTGAAAAAAGAATTCGCGAACTCGGTGGTGAGCCTGGTTTTATGAAGGTCAAAGGCTACTATCACAGTACCTGTATGTCGACCAATGATGTGGTAGTACATGGTATTCCAGGAAGTTATGTATTGCAAATTGGAGACGTCGTGGGCATTGATTGTGGTGTGTACTATAAAGGACTGCATACAGATATGAGTCAATCCAAACGCATTGAGCCAAAAACTGCAAAGAAAGATGAAGTCGATCATTTCTTGGAGGTTGGAAAGAAAGCTTTAGATGCGTCGATCAAACAAGCGATCATCGGTAACCGGATTGGTCATATTTCCCAAACGATCCAGCGAATTGTTGAGAAAGAAGCAGGATATAGCGTTGTTCGCAGTCTCATCGGGCATGGTGTCGGTCGTGAATTGCATGAAGAACCAGAAGTACCGGGGTATTTAGTCGGCAATATCAATCGAACGCCGCTTCTGCGCGAAGGGATGACAATTGCAGTGGAGGTAATATACAATATGGGTACACCCGAAGTTGTTCTTGGTCCAGACCACTGGACGATTCGAACACAAGATGCTAAACTAGCAGGACTCTATGAGCGGACGATCGCTATAACCAATGATGGTCCGTTAATGATAACTGTTTAACAGTATCTCGTATCTTGTATCTTGTCATTGCCCAAAATAAGGAAGCTAGGCACATATACGACAAAATGCTCTAAACGAGATATCTTTCTGTTGCTCTTTTGAACCTAGTTTGTTATAATGCTCCAATGGCTCATCAAGGCTCATTTGAGAAAGATGGCAAAGTATTAATAGCACTGCCCAACACATTGTTTCGAGTAGAGCTTGAGGATGGTTCAGTCGTCTTATGTCACTTATCAGGGAAAATGCGGATGCATTTTATCAAAATTTTGCCCGGCGATCGAGTGCGGATTGAGATGACGCCATATGATTTAGAAAGGGGCCGGATCATGTACCGGTATCGATAAAATGAAAGTACAAGCAAGTGTCAAAAAACGATGTCTAAAGTGTAAAATTATTAAAAGACGAGGTGTGGTTCGTGTGGTATGTGAAAATCCGCGCCACAAACAGCGACAAGGATAAATTATGCGTATTGTAGGTGTAACTATACCAGATGAAAAAAGAGTTGATATAGCATTGTCTTATATTTATGGCATTGGACGCAGTAATGTGAAGCCGGTGTTGGAAAAAGCAGAAGTAGACGCTGCCAAAAGAGCGAAAGATTTAACTGAAGATGACATTAAACGCTTAACAAAAGTTTTGGAAAGCTACAAAGTCGAAGGAGATTTGAAAGCAGATATCGCAGGAAATATCCGTCGTTTGCGGGATATAGGAGCATATCGAGGAATTAGGCACGCTCGAGGATTACCGTCCCGAGGACAGCGCACCCGCTCAAATGCCCGCACCAAACGTGGCAAGCGTATGACAATCGGCGCGATCAAGAAAGAAGTTATGGCAAAGATGGATGCTTCCCAGAAAGCGAAAGGCAAATAAGATTAATATTTAATCTAAATAACAATACTATGGCAAAGCAAACTAAAAAAGTTACAACCAAAGCAAAGAAGAAAGCAGGAGCACTTGTTACTGAACACGGTCGTGTGTATGTCACAGCGACTTTTAACAATACCTTGGTAACAGTGACCAATGATAAAGGAGATGCATTGGGTTGGAGTTCATCAGGTTCACGAGGTTTTAAAGGAACCCGGAAATCAACTCCATATGCCGCAAGTGTGGCTGTTGAAGATGCTGTCAAGCGTATAGTTGAAAAAGGCATGAAGTCAGTTGACGTTTTTGTCAAAGGACCGGGGGCAGGACGAGATTCTTCACTGAGGGGTATTAAAAGTGCTGGGCCCGTGATACTCTCTATTAAAGACGTCACACCGATGCCACACAACGGCCCGAGATCGAAGAAAAAGCGAAGAGTTTAATCTATACTATAACCTATGGCACGATATACAGGACCAAAACATAAATTAGCACGACGAGAAGGCATTAATTTGTTGGAAAAGACTTCAGCAAGTTTGATGCGACGTTTGAACGTACCTCCTGGTGTGCATGGTAAAAAAGGGAAACGAAGACCCTCGGAATTTGGACAACAGCTTCGTGAGAAACAAAAAGCAAAGGCAATGTATGGTCTTTTGGAAAAGCAGTTCAGAAAATTGGTAGAAACTGCTACTGTGCAAAAAGGAGATACAGAAGATGTCTTGCTTTCACTGCTTGAGCGAAGACTTGATAATGTTGTGTATCGATTGGGATTGGCAAAATCACGGATGATGTCTCGCCAATTCGTCACACACGGTCACGTCAACGTCAATGGGAAAAGAATGACGATTCCTTCCTACACTGTTCAAAAAGGAGACGTTATTGCACTAGACGTTACCATTTTAAAAAATCCTGACGTAATCAAAGTAATGGAAGAAAAAAAAGAACTTATGGGCTTTTTGGAACAAAAGGGGCCTGCCGGTAAATTGACGAGAATGCCCGTAGCAAAAGATATTCAGGTTCCATTTAGTACAAGACAGATTATTGAATATTATTCTCGTTAATGATATAATACATTTCTATGGATGACATTAGCTTTAAAGTGAAAGAAATAACAAGCAACCCAGATTTTGGGGAATTCGTAATCGAACCACTCGAACCGGGTTACGGACACACGATGGGAAATGCGCTCCGTCGCGTTCTCTACTCAGCAATCGAAGGGGCGGCTGTTACCTCAGTTCGCATCACCGGTGTGAAACACAAATTTTCAACCCTTCCTGGTTTGAAAGAAAACATTGTTGATCTTCTGCTTAATGTGAAAGAACTTAACTTAAAATTAGCTGATGGGCGTGAAAGTGCTACCATTAAATTAAATGTTAAAGGGGCGAAGAGAATTACGGCTGCTGATTTGGAAGCAACAGATGGTATAGAAGTTGTTGATAAAGATCAATATATCGGTTCACTCTCAGGAGACAAAGCGAAACTTGAAATGGAACTTACCATTGAAAATGGCTTTGGTTTCTCACTCGCTGAGGAACGACGCTCAACAGCTCTGGGGGTTATGACGACAGATGCAGTCTTTACGCCTGTTCGCCGTGTGACATACACAGTTATGGCAACTCGGGTTGGTCGCCGAACGGATTTGGATAAATTAACATTGAAGATTTGGACTAACGGAACAATTGTGCCAAAAGACGCTCTGATGCATGCAGCAAAGTTATTAACTTCCTACTTTATGCAAGTCTACGAGCCAAAAGAAACAGCAATTCCTTCAGAAAGTGTCGCAGCAACTTCAAATTTGCCACAAAACCTTTTGAAAATGACTATTGATGAGCTCGATTTACCAACCCGGATTTACAACAGTTTGCGCAATGGCGGTATCGAAACTATCGAGCAACTGCTCGCAACACCTCGCAAAGAATTGGTTTCCATGCGAAACATGGGTGGAAAATCAATTTCAGTAATTGAAGAAAAACTCGGTGAAAAGGGAATTTCCCTAACAAATATCTAATTCTAGTTCGGTTGTCATTCTCCTCAAAGTAACCTAAGTAACTTAAGTTACTCATGGTAGATGAGGCAAGACTGGTGACCGATTTTTATTATGAAGAAGCAAGTATTCGGTAGACATTTTAAAAGAGATGCAAATGAACGAAAAGCGCTGTTTAAGAACTTGCTGACATCGCTCGTCATGGAAGAACGTATCACAACGACTGAAGCCAAAGCAAAAGCCATCAAAGCTGCTGCTGACAAGCTCGTTACCAAAGCAAAAAAAGGTGGACCGGATGCGCTCAGACGACTTTCACCCGACGTTCGCTATGACGCAGTTACCAAGTTAGTCAATACTATTGCGCCTCGATTTACGCAGCGACAAGGTGGTTATACTCGAATCATCAAAGTTGGCCGTCGAGTTGCTGACAACGCGCCTCAAGTTGTGATGGAATGGGTAGTGAAGGGTGAAAAAGTAGCATCTGTAAAGAAAACCAAGCAAGGAGAGAAAAAATCAGAAGAAAAAACAAACGTAAAAGCAATCTCAGCAGTCTCAAAACCAAGTAAAGAAACGAAGGCAAAAAAGAGTTCAGCACCAAAGCAAATGGTGACGAGACAAAAGAAGGGATAATCTATGAATCAAGCAGCACAAACAACAGCAACCAAAATTTCAGACGTCAAACGAACGTGGCATCTTATTGATATGGAAGATAAGACCCTTGGTCGTACATCCAGTGAAATTGCACAGCTTTTGATGGGCAAAAGCAAACCATATTTCGTCCGCAATCTTGATTGTGGCGATTATGTAGTGGTTATTAACGCAAAAAGTGTTAAAATAACGGGTAACAAAGAAGAGCAAAAGAAATATTACAGACATTCCGGTTATCCAGGTGGTTTTAAAGAGGAAACTCTCAAAGCATTGCGTGTCCGCAAACCTGAAGAAATTATTACCCACGCTGTCAAAGGCATGCTCCCAGACAACCGTTTGAAGGCTCGCATGTTGACACGTTTGTACGTCTTTTCTGGTGACGAACATACGTATACAGATAAATTTAAAAATTAGATTAAAGGATAATTATGGCTGAAGCATTACCATTAAAAAAAACTAGTAAAACCGCAAAAAGAGATTACATCTTTGCAGTCGGTCGTCGTAAATCATCAGTTGCTCGGGTTCGTCTGTACGAAACCGTGAAAGCTGATTTGGTTTGGGGTGATCAAGCTGTTAAAAAAGGTGAACTTTTTGTGAACCAAAAACCAATTGCGCAGTATTTTTCAGGAGATGTTTCAAGACGTCTCTACACAGAACCGCTCCGTGTTACCAATGCGCACCAACTCAATTACGCATTTACCATAAAAGTCGCCGGTGGTGGTCCTTCAGGACAATTACAAGCAGCAATTGCCGGTATTTCCAACGCCTTGAGCAATCTTGATCCGGAACAACATCGTGCAACCCTTAAGAAAAAAGGATTTCTCACTCGTGATTCACGTGTCCGTGAACGACGCAACGTGGGGATGGGTGGTAAGTCTCGAAGAAAGAGACAGTCTCCAAAGCGATAGTGTCCTCTCTACTTTTTTTTGGAAATGAACCTCTATGCCTCATTCTTACATTCTAAATGGTGATGACCTGACTTCAAGGAAAAAAGCCACTTTTTAATTAATCCGTTTAGTATTTGTGCCTAAAAACACTGTTTTTGGTGATTTTTCCAGCTGTTTTGGGGTACCTAATGGGAGTAAAATAGAGGTATGTATCTCAATATCTCACG
>JBBSGT010000018.1:0-24404 GCA_038253825.1 Candidatus Levyibacteriota bacterium | reverse complement strand
TTAAACCACTCAAATATACCCTGAGGAAAAATTAGTTCAAAGATTTCTTTATTGAGTTTCATTGGATACGCTCCCGTTAATAACTCACATTTTATATTATCCCAGCGTTCCTGTATATCCCACTATTGCGTATGATCCAGAAGGACGCTATCTTTTGATCGAATATAAGGGTGAGGACAGATTGAGTAATGACGATACCACATATAAAGTAAAATTAGGTGAATTGTGGGAAAAAATTTGCAATAACGGCAATAAATTTTATCTTGCTAGTAAAGCCAACAGTGAGGATATAGTAAAAACAATCGCTACAATCGCTTAATATCCTCTCTTTTCTCTACCTGTGTTTTCAGCAATAGTCCTCATATATTTGGACATATTGTTTTTGAAGAAATTCTTTGTTACACTCATACGGTGTTTTGATGACAAAGAAATGCCATAAAAAAGATGTGGTATTTCTAGGGGACTGAAGCTAATAGAAGTTTCTTCCTAATGAATCCCCGCATTCTTAAGTTAAGAAACTGATTCTATGTTTTCTCTTTGTTTGGGACATTCAGGTATATTTCCTCCTTGAAAGTAGCTATGAGGGATTGTCCTTACTCGGTGGCAGTTTGTATTCTAGGGACAATTTTTTCATCAAGTTTTTCTAAAGTGTTTTAATAGGGGTTAGTCATAACGTCGTCTTCGATAATGTCCATACCAATGAAATGAGCGGTGAAATG
The DNA here is from genome assembly GCA_038253825.1 of Candidatus Levyibacteriota bacterium. Classification (GTDB taxonomy): domain Bacteria; phylum Patescibacteriota; class Microgenomatia; order Levybacterales; family UBA12049; genus JACDET01. Next base: position 23,685 of record JBBSGT010000018.1, on the reverse strand, counting down.
TAACCACAAGCAAAAGAATAATAATACTTATTGCTGGTAATCCATTAACCATAATAATACCTAGCGTAGAAATAATCCAAATAATAAGTAGTGCTCCAACAATAATTCTCATAAAGCGAGGGAGAAACATAAGTAAACCAAAAGCTACAATAACAATAAGCACTTCATATAGGGTAATGGTATGGTGATTCATGACAAATAATTTGAAGTTCTGAATATTGACACCAGGAATATGAACAAAACCTAAGAGGAAGAGAGCGAGTAGTATAACTAGGGTTACTTCAACCATATGTAATGAGTATAAGTAAAATTTTCAAATAACTCAAGGAGATGTTTATTGTTGCGTACCTGATATTCTCGACATTAGAATAAGGGCATAAAAAGGCAAAAATTGTCAGAGAGGAGGATACATGAACAAATAACAACAGAGACAGCACTTTACGCCTGAACAGAAACTGCATTTTTTTTTGTTAAGTGAGTTACGTATGTTTAATCCATTCATACCACTGTGCAGTCCGGAAATCTTTATTGAGAGCGTTCAAGTATAAATTTTGTATTTTAAAATATGGTACGAATCCGTATTGAACGACCCCGAAAGGGCTAGCCTCAATATCCGAAGACTTGAGGGTTAAATGACGAGGGGTACTGTTGCATAAGAGCACGTGCTGGCTGGCACTGGTTGACTATGTGGGAACGTTTTATTCGCAATTATCGATTACTTTTTACCTCTCCCAATAATGCTTTAAAAGTTGTGTATCCACTTTCCGCATTTAAATGTCCGGCCTTTGGCATGAAGTGAAGTTCTACTCCTAAATTATTAGCCATTTCTTTCTATTATCAAGGCTTACATATGGATCATTACCTGATTGATAGACTAAATAATATTTTGCATTTGTTTTAATCTTTCCCCAATCAAACTCAAACTCAAACTCAAACTCCCAAAACTTGTAGTCTTCATCTTAGTACAATATCGGTTTTATACCTAGAGGAGCGGCAATTAAAAATACTGCACTTCTTGAGTTTTTATTCTTTCCAATAATCGCAAAAGGAATAGTCCACCTTTACTATGCCTATGCTTATTGTATATTCATCGATGTATTGTTCATAGTCTTTTAATATTTAAAGCTGTTTGGAAAAGCTTAAAAGAAGTGTACTGTACATGAGGGCGTCGTCGGCGAGGCGTTGGTGTTGCTTTAGCTGTAACTGTCTCTCCATGCAGTTTAATACTTTTATGAGAGTACTTGAAAAAGAACTTCTATCTAGCTGGTCATTGCGTTTGAAGACTTCCTGCAGAAATCTTTCGGTCATTTTCGTTGAATGACTATATGACCCCAACGCGACTCGTTTTAAATCAAGCGCCATGGATTCTAGAAGGAGCTTGTTATTCATAGAGTTCTTTAAAGAATGCTTTCATCTGTTTATCAAATTGTTGTTTGATTTCGGGAGACTGAATTTCTATTGTAGTATTATTTTGTTGTGGTCGAATGTTGATAAATGAGTTATAGTCAATCTCTTTTGTTTCGATATTTATTCCTCCTCCCCACAGATCTTCTTGAGATGAGCCTTCTTGGAGTAATACTTTTTCTGAATCAGCATGCAGATCACAGCCGGCAGAACAAGTCTTCTTTTCCATATCAATGACAGTTTTGATATAGACATCAAATTGTTCTTGAAGCTGTATAATTTCTTCTTTGGTAAAAGAGGAATTTTTTGTGACGATCATGGGTTAATAGATATTATTTTATGTTGAGTCCCCTTTCGGAGATCTTCGCTTTGCTCGACCTGGTTCCGCTGCTGCGGGTGATGGATTACATTAGAACCTGTTTAGCTATGAAAAACTACAATTTTGCCGCTTAATAATTGCTGTATTTTGCTTACTATTATTGTAACAGGTATATCCACATTTTTCTTATCTAGAAATTTTCGTATATTTTGTCACCTGTCTTTTGGCAATGAGAATATTCGCTTAAGTTTACCCAAAATTTCTACCATTATCTGGGAAGATAAACAAAAAATACATTCGTCTTCAGGCGACAATTCAATTATTCTTCGAAAAGTGCCATCATTTGCTGATGCAGTTATTGTTTTTCTTTTCTAGGTAAAACACAATCGTTTCCTAAACCAATTAGCAGCAACTGGTTAGGAGTGACGTACAATCAGCAGGATTTATCAGTAGTGCTGCATGCTTTACAAATTATGCTATACGGTTATTCAGATTCGTTTCCAGACGCATGTGTACTTTTTTTGAAAAAAGTCTACTCGCTATCAAGCATATGATTTGGTAGAAAAATTAACTGAGGGATTCTCGATAGAAAAGTTTGATTTACTTATATTCTCGCAAAGGAAAAAAAGCTAACGGCTATATGTGAAGACATGAGGAAAAAGTGCCTCCAGGAAATAATTTATATCACGGATAACTCAAACAGTTCGTCTTTACAAGGAGATGATTACCAATTATCAGAAGACCCTCCTCCTGAGAATCCTCCACCTCCAAATTTATCATTCTCCCCACCCCCGCCGTTATCTCGCTCATTACTTCCACCTAAGACAGAAAATAAGATCCACAGTAAAATCCCACCAAAAGGGGTAAAGATACTGAGTAATACTATAACGATTAGAAGCAGAATGAGAAACAGGATACTCACTCCTGACAGTTGTTGCGGGGGCGCCTGTGCGGGGTTTGTTGCTGTTAATGATTTGGCATAATTTTGATCATGCATTATTGTTCCAATAACCGCATTTGCTCCGTCATTGATTCCTGTTTCATAGTGCCCTTGTTTAAATGCGGGTTCTATAATATCGGTTTGAATATGTTTTGACTGCACATCGGTTACATCGCCTTCAAGCCCACGCCCGACTTCAATTCGCATCTGATGATCCTTTATTGCGAAAATCATAATGATGCCATTATCTTTTCCTTTTTGTCCAACTTTCCATTTATCCGAAAGATGAATTCCATATTCTTCAATTGTTTCAGGTTGTGTAGTGTCCACTGTAACGACTGCTATTTGATTTGTCGTTTTTTGATTAAACAGAGCTAATTTTCTGTCTAACTGTGCGGCAGAGTCCATTGAAAGCACATGAGAAAAATCATTCACGAAGCCGGTATAATCAGGATAGGAATTAGTTGCTGCAAACGCAGTGCTAATTGAGAGAAAAAAAAAGGATACGAAGACTACAATAAACCGCTTCATACTATTGATTGAAATTTACTTTCGGAGCTGTTTCAGCACCAGGAGTACTTTGGAAGAGAGGTAATGGTAGGAAATGAAACATTCCAGCAATGATATTTCCAGGAAACGTTTGGAGATGTTGCATATAGAGTTGATCTGTTTCATTATATCGCTGCCGGGCGACACTAATTCTGTTTTCAGTTCCTTCAAGCTGTGTCATTAGATCTTGTATTGCCTGATTTGACTGGAGTTGGGGATAACTCTCAACAACTACGAGTAATCGGCCAATAGCACTTTCATATTGATTAGCAGCCTGTACCCGGTCGGCAGATTGAGGAGCAGTCCCAGCATAGTGCGTGCGGGCTTGAGCGATATCTTTAAATACTTTTTGTTCCTGAATTTGTGCACCTTTGACGCTTGCTTCAAGATTCGGAATGAGATCAAATCGTCTTTGAAGTTGTGTTTCTACTTGCGCTTGCGCTGTTTGGACACCCACACGGTCCACAACAAGGGAATTATATGCTCCCCCGATCCATATAGCAAAAAGTAAAATTATTCCAGCGATGACCGCAATCGGTACCCAAGATTTCATATACCAAGTATAGCTACTTACATGGGAGATTTCAATCTAGAGAATTGACTCATTAAAATCACACCATGGGAGGGGGTGATTTTAATGAAAACGAAAGTAGCAAAAGCGTATTTAGAACAGCCTCGTACTCGATATGATAAAGCGAATATAAAAGGAAAACAGACAATTCTCACTGAGTTAACAAAAACAGCAGGGTATGAAAGTAAATATGGGCACATATATACAATCATCCCATATTGACAGCTCAACGAGAGTTTTGTAATACATAACGTACGCAATTCTTTCCTGCCTACGGAGTATGCGTAGCTCTATCAGTAACTGATTATCAAGACAGACCTGTTATTTGGACTGAGCTAAGTCTTACCGGTCATCTCAAATGGCACCCTGACCGCCAATATTTGGAGTCTTCTATTGGAGTAATCGAAACAACCATACAATTTCCTTATAAAATTGGTATAAAAGATGACTGCACAGTGTTATATTCAGAGGGATTTATAGATCAATCAATTTCTAATAATACACTTTATATGAAAGTAGTTGTTGCATATGATTTTTATCCCGCTCAGGTCAAGACTGCTTTCTTGACTACTGATACAAGAGGGGCTGCTATGATTTATAGTGGCTAAATTTCTTCCTAGACACTCCGTGTTATATTATATAGGTAAATCTATACGTTTGTTTCGTTTAATCATTGCATACGCATTTGCAATTTGAGGATCTTGGCTCAGTTGATAACCGATTGCTAAATGCTTGAGAGCATCTTGCTTGTCACCTATTTTATATTCAATAACACCGAGGAGAAAATAAAGTCCTGCTCCATTGGGATATTTATGTAATGCCTCTTTTGTATAGTTCTTAGAAAGATTATACTCATGTAATTTATACAAGAGTACTATTAATTTAAGATAATCGTTATACTCCCCACTGCAGAGCACAATCCTATGGATATCTCAACGAGTGGAGCGTATATAGATGAAAGTTTTTTCAACTATGTAAGGCGAGTACGCGCTACTGAAGTGCCACAGGAACCTGTCTCTTTGGATGGTCGTGATATCCAAATCACAGGAACTAGTACAGAGGTCTATAGAGAGCAGCATACTTTTTCGCCACCGTACTTCGGAGAGGAGGTTACGTTACGCCTTCCAGCTCATCACAAATTAGTAACTGTTGCGTTTGAGCATCCAGGGAGCAGACCACAATCAGTTTCTCTTTCCCTAAACGGGGATGCGCTATATGAGCGTCAAGCAAAGTACACACAGCCAGACGCATTAGATCCGGCTTTTTTGGTTTCTGAATATGGCGGATATCCTACTCCTGAAAGATGGAATGCCCACTATGCAGGTAATTATATGGGGGCGCTTGGCGTAACAGAGTTTGTTGCGAAAAGCCTCAATCGGGTACATGGCATGAGAACTGATACAAGTGAAATAAAAAGACTGCAAAGAGCATGGCAACGAGTTAGTCCTGCGAAAATGCATCCAGATATTGCAGTACTGCTCCCACAAAAGACTCGATAGAGGCGACAATGCCACATCCCCCAGACATTTCCCATAGTTTTTGTCCTACACTTTTTTACGTTACCCAAGAAGCAGAGACACCAAACAGCAACAGTACAAAACAGAGCTTCTGGTTTCTTTGGGAAGGGATAAGCTCCACAATGTGTCTTAGGAGACAATGGTTTTTGTAAAATGCGCTTTATGATCTGGGGGGGGAAAGGAAGTAGCGCTGTTGAGCTTATGTTTTTTTACCCCTTCTGAATTGACACTAAGCGGTGAAAAGCACTATACTTTCTTTTATACTATGTCAGAAGCAGGAGATGCAAGGCCATCAGTCGTTGATACAACAGCCGCCCCCGAAAGCAGGCAAAAGAATAATAAAGCACGTCGCTTTGTGGTAGCAGGAGCTGGAATGCTTGCGTTACTTGGAGCAGGAGAGTCTATTTCAGCATGTTCAGTTACGGACAATAGTCCTGTACAGATTCATATGGATAAAATGCCTGACAGCCTTACTATCTCGGAGAAGGTAAAACAAAGTGCAGATGCACTCATGCAATTGTCTCTCGTGGGACATCCTGAAACGCATACACAAGGTGTATTTATGCATGGAGCAAAGGATCAGCAACCCTTTATTTTAGCCGTTGTCCCTAAAGATTTGGAACATGGCACATTTGAGATAAGGGATGCTGATCGTCAACGCCTGACACTTTCAGCACATCCGATGGAAGACGCATCAGAAGCTACTGATGCAGCAGCATTCGTTCGGCTTGATCTGACTCCGGCAGAAGCAGCCAGGGAATCCCACATAACACCGCTCCGTTGGGCAGACCCTGATTCTCTTGGAACCGATATGACTGCTTATACCATCCTTCCTCAAAGGGAAGTAGTAGGGGGGGAAAGTATTAGGCCTTTCTGCAAACGAACAAGCTATTCTTGCAACCCCTGCAAGCCAAGGGGTTCACCTCGTAAATGCCATGGATGGTGCAGCTTTAGTAAATGAGCAAGGGGAACTGCTCGGTATAACGGTAGATGCAAGAGAGGCAGTTAATGCCAAAGCTATTAAGGATGTTTGTGGAGCAAATCTGAATGTAGACATTCCCGATACGGGACTTAATCCTCCTCTTGGAGCGAATGATGCTCCACTTGACTATAGTGCCTATACAATCAGCTGTGTTAAAACTGTTACTGGTCCGGTTTTTAAAGATTTAAGGCCACAATCATAAAACCCTCACGAGAAAAGATTTTATATTTTATCCTTACTCTGTACGTTTTTTGATACCTCTTTTTTCAAAACAGAAATTGTCGTTACCAACAAAAAGTCTAAACTAAATTAATTACGTGGCGTTTAGCAATGACCGAAAATGCACATGATACCCATTAAAGGGAAAGCACGTGCGTTACCTTTTATGCCGGTCTCGAAGCTTTTCTTGTTTCCGAGAGCTTTTATATCTTAGTTCTGAAGGTGGACGCCGGACGTCTGCTAGATTTAATAGTTGATTCGGCAATACAATCTCAGGTGGCCCTCCTGAAAACGGGGCAATTGGTGGTTTCTGTTCATCTTCTTGACGCTCTGGTGGTGGCGATTGATTGTTTTCCGCACTCATAGCCCGTATTTTACCATATCTAGCAGGAGAATGCGCATTTTAGAAGTTCAAATGAAAATGTAATATCCTTTACGTAAATCCCAATGTCTTTTCTGCATATTTATTTAATCTGCTGCTGGTGAGGAAGAATTTATTTTGTTAAAGCTGGTTTAATGAGGGCATATTTCACTAAATCAACTTTTTTACCTACTGTTGACTCCATTTCTTCTTAAAGAACAACCTTTACAGTAACAGAGTCAAAAGCACATATATTTTTTGGCAGTTCAACAAGTATATCTCCATCTCATGCATCCTTAATTTCTCCACGCACCCCAGATCGAAAAAGAGAAGCATGTGAAACACCATTCTTCTTAAGCACGGGCATTACTAACTGTCTGTGCGTTTGGATATTCATATTCAGTTAGTACTCGTATCTTACGAGTTTATAAATTTGGATGGGGAGAAAATATAGTTTATTGAGACTAAAAATGGCGCTAGAGAACCTTGATAGTATTGTCTTTTTTCTTCGATGTAGTGTAATATAAAAAATTTCTTTCTGCACTAGATATTGCTCGTACATGTTATAATAATATCATGAAACAAAAAAATGCAGTCGTTTGGAAAGAAGATAAATGGTATGTAGCGAAAGCACTTGAAGTTGAAGTTACTAGTCAAGGTATTACAGAAAAAGAAGGATTAGAAAACTTAAAAGAGGCACTTGAACTGTACTTTGAAGATCAAGATGATAGAGATCTTACCCATATAAACAATCCTAAACTTCAAAGTCTCACCATTTAATCCATGCCCAGACTATATTCTGCAAGAATCATTATGCCACTTTAGAAAAAGCAGGCTTCTCATTTATTAGCCAAAAAGGAAGCCATATTAAACTAATGAAAAAAGGAGAAGAAAAGGTTCATACTGTTATAATTCCTTTTCATAAAGAAGTAGCAGTAGGAACATTTAGTAGTATTCTTAGACAAGCAGGAAAGACAAGAGAAGCGTTCCAAAAACTCTTAAATTAAAACTTGAAAATAATAGATCAGTCAGCTAAAGAGCCTTAATCGTAATGCCCCGGAGGGTGCAACCCTGGAACTTTTTATCAAGAGAACTGCTAGAGCTTATGACCGCATTACGTAGATATATCAATTTTTTTTGTTTATATTTTTGGACAGCAAGAATAAGCCACAATATTCCATTAATCCCTGCGGAGATTGCAGCAAATTTTATGTTCAAAGTTATGTAGACAATTGAGATACTGAGAGAGACTGCTGAAGTTAAAAAACTTGTCTGTAGCGCTGGTTTATCTTTACTTAGAATTGAAGGGAAGAGTGCAATAATAAATATTACTTGCCCAGTTGTGAGTACTATTTCCTGCCAGTGCATGTCTGAAGTATATCAAAAATTCTGACAAAGTACACTGAGTATACCCTAAAAAAGCTAGAGAGCCTTGGTCGTAATGCCCCGAGGGGTGCATAACCCTGGAACTGGTATATTTGCATAGTAACTGATGTCTATCAGAAGTTCTAACAAAGTACAGACGGAGTAATACAAATGTTCATTCATTGCTGGAAAGCCTGGATTTTTCGGAAATTTTTAAAGAAAATAAAAAGCTGGGACATCTTTTCGTATAATTTTGCCTGACATGTGTACGCAATATTGTGACATTGTATTTATGAAAAATATCATATTCTCTGCACAAGAAGAAGCAATCGAGCAAGCTCGTAAAGGTGCTACACAAAGGCATCATACACTCAACGAACTGTCTAGTGAGTGGCTTGATGATATTCCACCTCTCAGTAAATAATGAGGATGCCTCAAAGAGACTGAGTGCTTTGTGAAAGCAAACCAGCTATCTTCAGTTTGGAGGGAAACTGTCTCGTGAACAAATGAATGAGCGGTAAATCTTATGGTTTTTATTGGTACCACCATATTTATTTATGCGCACGATCAATCAGAGGGGCAGAAATCTCAAAAGGCACGTACGTTATTAATCGAGCTTATCACATCCCAGGAAGGTCGTATTAGTACCCAGGTTATCGAAGAATTCTGTAATGTCGTACGCAGATAATCACGAACACCACTAAAAGTAGGAAATTTTCGCACTATTATGCGTGAACTCATGGTTCCATTCCTTGATCATAAACCAGATTCTGTATTTTATCTCAGAGCGCTTGCAACGGACGCGCGGTACGCACTGAGCTTATGTGCGGTCTTGATAGTTCAAGCCGCAATTGATCTAAACTGCTCTATTTTTTATAGTGATGATCTGCATGCTGGTGCTCACTATGGAAAAGTCAGAGTTATTAATCCATTTGCATAACTATACGTGCGAAAGGAGTGTTTTGATGGCATTTTTTCCCAATTTGTGCAATCGATACTATCAGTAGAGAGAGACTTTGGTCTTCCAACTTGATAAAAAGGTTAATTTCTGAATTCATTTTTGCAACCCTTTTCCTTCAGTTCCTACAAGTTAGCTGAGGTAAAAGCAAACCATCAGTTGAGAAAGGTGTAGGTTACTCCACTCCTTTCTTTTTAAAAAGCGATTCTTCCAAGTGTGTGAAAATAAGAAAAAATGATCTAAAAATGGGAGCATATTCCGTTTAATCATTGTAAGGACATGACAAACCTATGGTCGATTAACCCCCCGCTAGTGTATATTGATAAATACCTCGCATCCAAAGTGTTACCGATGTCCTCATCTCATACACAATTTGGTGATCAAAAAAAATTATTGTATAATCATTCCCTTAAGGCTGTAAAGCTGCATTTTTAAGGAGAAAATAAACTATGTCGGAAAGACCCGAAAAATATAATCAGGGGAGGCCATGGTTATTTCGCCCTGATTCAGTAACTGAATATAGGAATAAAGCGGATTTGTATGCAACAACTAATCCATTAAATGTGCCAAATGCTGAAACCTCTGTACCCCTTCAGCCAGTTGGCCAAAGCAGCGCTTTAACTGATGAAAAACCAGGGAGTGAACAGAGACGAGAAAAAAGACCGGAAACCTCTCCTGCACTAATTCGGTTAGCAGAGCAAAGAGATCAAGCAAGAGCACAGGTAGAAAATGCCCTGTCCCTCTTGGAAGGCGAAGTGACTGATGAGCAGAGACGTGAACTCAAGGCTAAAGTAAGAATGGGTGAGAGAAGCGCTGTACGGGCAGAAGAGGGTTTAATATTATCTATTCAGCCCTGTGCATATCGCGTTGCAGCAAAGTATTTTGGTAAAGGATTAGATGAGGAGGAAATATTAGGATATGCAAGTGCTGGATTGGCAAACGCTGTAAGAAAATTTGACCCCATGAAAGGAACATTAGCAAGTTTAGTGAGTAAGCATGTCCACGGTGAAATATTACATGGGTTGAGGGATAAATATCAAGCAGTTAGAACGCCTCGGCCCCTTTATGACGTTAGGGTTGCAGCTTTTCGTATTCGCGCGGACTTATCCAACCGCACTGGCCGAGATCCTACTACTGAGCAAATAGCAGAAGCATTAGGAGTAAAACCCGATGAAGTGGATGCGGCCTTGCATGATCCGCGAATACAGATCCCCCTATCATTTGACAGTGAAGAAATCACAATAAATGATCCTAGACAAATTGATCATGCAGACAAGGTGACAGATACTGCTTTGTTGAGGTCACTTCTCCAAATGCTAACTCCAGAAGAGAGGGAAATAGTAACGTTATATTATTTTGGTGAGTTAACCCAAGCGCAAATTGCAAAGAAGGTGGGTTTGGGTCAACCGCAGGTTTCTAAAATTCTGCTGAACAGCGTGTCATCAATGAAGGCGAGAGTCTCAGAAACAAACAGGTAGAATTTTCCTAGCAGAAAGCTTGTATGTATGAAAAGACGAACTAGGGGAACAAAGCGGCGGGAAATGCGCACTGATTCTTCCGACCTTACTGGATTTGAACATACGTAAACATAATAATAAAACGTTTCTTCACCTCCCCTGGAAAATAAGCAGTATCCGACAAAACCCACTTCAGTTTTTCTGAGTATATATAAAGTATATTCCAGATTTCTTTTGACAAGCTTTGTCCAGCAGAACTGTTTTTTGGTGCTGGCAATCCTCCTCTGAGAAACCTCTTCGGTTTCTCTGGTCAAGGGTAAATACACGCCGCCGCTAACGCTGCGGCGCCCTTGACCATTCACTTCCCGCTAGGACTGGCGTCATATAGTTGGGCGCGCGCGCCCAACTATTTCAATTATGAGCCCGCAAATGAAAGGAGGTGATTTCTATGACAATAAGAGAAAAAGAAGATGCATTAGAAAAATTTGTTGCAAGAGAGATTTATGCATGCCAGTCTTCATTGGTTGAGGAGGCTTTTAAAAAACAAATGTTTTCAGTAGATGATATTGTGAATCTGTACCGGCCATTTGATGGAAGGCTTATTTCTCCGAGTGTTTGTATATACTGTAAAGAAGCATTTAGTGTTCGTGATAGTGAAACGGGAGAATGTGAGGCATGTTTTGAGAACAATCAATTACCACAGGAAATTTATGAGTGGTGGTTGATTTCTCCATGGTTTAGTAAAAAGCTACTGATTGAGGGCCAGCCGATCCTTGAGAATGAATTTGGTTTCTGGTGGGGCAGATGTGCGACAGGGCAAGCAATCATGATGGATAATATTATAGAAAAAATCTATGATGATATCCATGGCAGTTAGGGATAATGGGAACAAGTGGGGCATTAATCGTATGCCCCACTATCCCACGCTACTATAGCACAAGATTACTATGCATCTGTAATACTCACATTCTCCCAGACATTTTTATCGTTGCCATAAATAATCTTTTCCTTAGTCGTTACAAAGAGTGCTATTTTTTCTTCATATGCTTTTTCAAAAAGAGCTTTTGCAAAATAAGTAACATGCTTCTTTTTCCTACCAGTTGCACAAATGAATAAAATTGAAGGGAGCGGTTCCTCTGCTACTTTTGCTTCCCATTTACGACTATTAGCATATTTTAAATATTTTATAACCATACTCCGATATGCGGGAGCAGGAGCATAATCATAAAATAACTCAAGGAAATACCTTCTTGTACTATTCTCTGTCGTTACTGCAATATATGCACAGGGGAGAGGATCAGGAAAATAGTCATATTCTACTAACTCGCTTTCAGTAAAAAAATGCAGTTCTTCATTTTCTTCTTTTTGTTGCAGGAAGAAAAGATATGTATCAGCAAGAGCAAGGGAGTGGTAAATAAAGGTTTCTGTACGTTTTTTTTCTTTGTAAATTCTCGTTAGTACTGATAAAGTACAATCTTCATTATTCTTAAGAACATGCCTTGCTTTTGTAGACAGATGATAAATAAAAGGCTTAGTATTATCAATAAAAGAGTTTGGGGTCTCGACAGTATTAATAAAGCCTTTATTCTTTAAATCTTTCATCCAAATTTGAATGCGTTTAGGATTTTTATGGTTAAGTAATTTTTGTATGTGGTGGGTAGTAAGGAATCGGAATTTATATAAAAGGTATAAGATATGTTTTTGTGTTTTCGTTGTATCTGGAATTATCATAATAAGGTTAGTTTTTGATAAGGTGTTTATGTTATATTTTCTTCCTCTTATATGTATATATAAGATATAGTAGGCAGTGTTTTTTTCTAAAATAGGCTTAAAATGACCCAATTATTGTAGGCGCGCGCGCCTACAATTTATTTGCCTTTTTTGACTTCAGGCAGAGCACCGGATGCGTTAGTCCCCGGCTTTCTTTCATCGCTATTTCCAGAATCTTTAGCAGTCTTTTTCTCTTTTTTTACCGCAATTTTTTCTTCCTGTTCTACCGGTTTCTTATACTCATTCGCATAATTTCTTCTGGATGTTTGAATAAGTGTGGTTATTTTCTTCGGATCTGTGTTTGGAGTAAGAAGTATGGTTTCTCCTGAAAACGGTTCTTCGGGGTGAAGTGCAGAAATTTTTATATAAAAGTGATAGGCCGGTAGATTATATATCTCACCTGGATTTATGTAGGGGGCAAATTGCGGAAGCATCAGCATTTCATCTTCAGGATTGGCACTTCGAAACGTTACAACTGTTCCGACGTTTGCAAGGATGATATGAACTAAATTTCGATCAGTTTGTTGAGAAGTTGACTGTTCAGCAATAATAAGATTCAATTTATATTTCCGCGACTCGGATAACATATCGACAAAACTCTTTGTCGCAAAGTTTTGAAATTCATCAACATATAAATAAAAGTCTTTTCTTTTTGCAGAGGGAATTCTGGCCCTTTTTAAAGCGGCAAGCTGAATTTTATTAAGAATCATTATTCCTAATACTTGCGAGGTGTCTTCCCCGAGTTTTCCTTTTGCTAAGTTACAAATAAGTATTTTACCATCAAGTATTTCATCAAAATTAATCGTTGATTTTGGCTGCTCTAGGATTCGCTTTGCAGATGGAGAAAAAAGAAACCTTCCAATTCGCGCAGTAACGGGTGACACCATCTTCACTCTTTGAAAGTCTCCTGCTTTTCCAAACTCAAATTTCCAGAAATTTTTTAAGTTTTCATCTTTCAATTGACTGACAACCTTTTGTTGAAAGACAGGATTGTTTAATAGATCAAAGATGGTAAATAGCGTTGGGTTCTCAACGGTAAAGGCAGTATGGATGGTGTTTCGTAAGATATATTCAATTCGATGTGGACTCCCAGACATTGCTGTTGAGAATACTTTTCTAAAGAGTGAGATGACGCTTTCGGCGATAAATTCTTTTTCACGCAGAGAATCTTCTTCATCAAGACCTGGCGTTAACTCCATCAGATTTATGCCAATTGGATACTTTAAATCATCAGGATTGAAATATATCAGGTCATTTTTCCGACTTTCAGGAATACTTGCAAGCATACTTTCAGCGAGTTCTCCATGAGGGTCAACGACTGATAAACCTTTATTGTTCATAATATCTTGGTTTATCATATATGAAATCAGGGTTGATTTTCCTGTACCTGTTGCACCGATTGTGTACATATGCCGTCGCCGTTCATCTTTTGTCAAACCAATCATTGTTGTCCTTCCTCCGAAAATATTTTTGGCAAATACCACATCAAGATCCGGATTATTCTTCAATGAAAGTGGTGCAGGTAATTCTTTCGAGTGGGATTTGACAATGTTCTCCGTTTTCGTTGTCTCGTTATATGGGAAATGGTAGAGATCGGCAATCTCGGAAACAGCGAGAAGCGAAGAACTTTTATTATCAAATAATGACAGCAGTCTGTTTCTAAAAATAAACATCCTCATTTTGTCAATAAAAAACGGCGGGAAGTTATGCATTGATGCCAGTGACTGATATTTAGGAACCGAAAAAGGTGCAAGCGATGAGGTAACACTTCGTATTCTTTGATTTAGATCAGATTTACTTTCTTGGACAATAATTGCCCTAATTGATGTTTCAAAAAGTGCTTGTTGAATCTTCTCATGGACTGAAGTAACGACTTCCTCCTCAAAAGCACTTAACACCCTAGCGGGTCTTGTATTGCTAACCCTTAGTCGTTGTTGAATCTCATCATTCTGAGACGCATATTTATTACTTCCATGTGCCAGTTCGTGGACAATCCAAATACTTTCATGAGATATAATCTGCACACATTTAATCAGCACTTTAAAAAGGAGCATGAATGGTTGGACATACCATGGAATTCGTATCTTGCCCAAATGATGTATGACATCCTCATTGTTTAATATTTTTTGCGTCAGTGTGTCAGTCTCCCTCACTTTGGTTGGTGATACAACAATTTGGAATGAGATAAGCTCGCCCGGTTGTAACTTTGTCATCATGCCGGTAATATATGCCACAGGATCATGCTGATTGAGTACATTTTGTTTGGCAAGGGGAAAGGCAAAATGTCTTTTGAGTTTAAACTCAATGATTTTGGTTTTCTTATCTCTGTGTTTTTCTGTGAAATAATCACCTACTTGCTTGACGCGTACAAAAGGGAGATAAGAAACAATAGTACTCTCAATAGTCGTTGCTTTATCTGGTGTCGCTTTTATGATATATCTGATTCCTTGTTCGCGTGTTGATACTATCTCGAATGAAAACAGGGCTTTTTCTCCCATCATTTTTTCTATAAATGTTCTTTGACTACCGACATTGTGTAGCACAGAAAATAACTGTTGGGTGGTATATGCTGTTTTCTCTGTTTTAGCTGGTGGAGTAAGTTCTAGGAAAATAGATTTTTGCTGTAATAACCTCTTTATACATAACAGTTTACGAATCAAGAAAATGAGAACAAAAACTATTAAAAGTGCAGCAATATAATTAAGAATAATAAAATATGAAGATACATTGTGATATTCAATATATCCCAAAACCTTAGATAAAATTGTACCTGCTTCAAGTGTATGTAAATTGATCATACTTTTAGGCAGATTTTATCCCATAAAGTATATCATACTTGAGCTGTGTTTACGGGGAGTGATAGAAATAGGTATTTTAAGATATACTTTTTGTGTAGGTAACATGAAAGAAACTTATACTCAGAAGCAATTACTAAGTTTATACATTTTTATCCTCTAAGAAGACTTACCTTGCCTCTTAAGATTTCTGGTTCTAATCCGAATTAACGGGTGAAATCTAGCAAACGATACCAAGGTAAAGCTGAGCGCAGGAGGGAGAGCATGTTCAGACATTTTTGAGTTTAAGCTTGCGGATGGGACAAGAGTACAGGGGGGCACGCTTTATAGAAAGAGGCAAGACAGATTCTTTCTCTCTCTTTTTTGATTACTCTATGAGGCAGATTTGGTTGTCGCAACCATACAACGGATAGATGTGGTTGATCAGGAAAGCAGTATGGTGCAATAACGATAGCGGCACTCCTTGAAAGAGGATTTATCACATCAATGTCCCAGGGCAGGCACACCAACAGATAATCCCTTTGCCTAAACGTTTTCTTGGAAGCTTCAAGCATGTAGTGGTGCGAAGAAGAAAATATCATCATTGGTATATTTTTTGGCTTTGCCGTTCTTTGCCGGTATGAATACCTGATCATAGCTATTCCAGTAGAACAATAAATGACAAGACATACTCTGCAATTGGGGTGATATGATAGATCTTACGAAAACGCAAGTTACAGTTATACAGGCTTAGCTTCATTTCCCGTTATCGTTGGTCGCATATACTCACTATTTTTATGAATTTTACCAATTCTCACCTTTTCCCCTTTTCCTACGGAAACAACTAACGCAATAAAGATGATACTTGCACCAATTGTGGTTATAAATAATCCAGGCCCAAACCCTATGGCCATCATACTGTTCATACCATTTGTGGCTGCAGGATGCACTGTTTTAAAGAGGTTGAAAAGAAGATATCCACAAAATGCACCTTGCACCAATCCCAGTATGCCAAGAATCCAAGCAAGAGCAGATGATTTTTTCACAAACTGGACTAACCCAAAACAGATACTGACTACGGCCGTTGCAAGTAAGATTTTGCCGTTTAATCCGACTATGCCGGCAAAAGTTTGGAGGCCACCGAATAAGCTTACCCATGGCATGTAAATTCCAAGTATCATCAGTATCCCTCCGAGAATAGTTAGTATACCTTGTAGTTTATATGCTTTAGCTGTACTCATGTATGTATTCATAGTTTATATATAAGCAGAAGATTTTCCTCTTATGTATAAACTTCCCAGCGGGTTTTACTCCGCTGAGAACTTATACTCTCTCTATTGTCCAAGATTTGTCAATTGACTACCATTGAATTGATAGTTTCCATGACTTAAGACATCAAAGAAAAGAAACGAGTTGGTTGGTATATCAGCCGTCACGTTAGTTGGGTCGGATTGTTGTAATCCACGAACTGTCGCAAGATCTTTTCCTGCTGCAATTTTATCCCAATCAGCTTGACTTTTGACACCAATCACGACAATTTTCCACCATCCTGGATCAGCTGCGTCAATAATATGACTGTGCGGAGGTAAAGGTGCGTTTTCTGTCCCTTTTCCAAGCACTGCTGACAAATCGATAGTATGTGGATGATTTATACAATTGCCCGTCTCAGGACATTGTAGACCACTCGGAGTAAATCCAAGCGGAGTCATCACATACAATGGAGGAATATCATTTTGTGGAGGCATCTGTTGTGCATCAGCTCCTGCTTCGCACTGAGATGTTGCACCACTCGCTGGTGGATTTTTACAGAAGAAGTTTTTGTTGTGATAGAAAAACGTTACTGTTCTTCCTTGAAACCATCCATCTGTAAATCCTGCCATATTTGTATCTTCACCATTCCCCATGTTCATATCCATGCCTGTTGGCGTTGGTGTACTCGTGCTCCCTGTTGGCGTTGGTGTATTCGTACTCCCCGTTGGGGCAGGACTCGCACTGTCAACATGGTGAGCTGGATCCATATCCATGGCATCGGTTGAGTTATGCGCTGGATCAGTATCAGTAAACTTTGGATCATTAACATGATGTGCTGGATCCATATCCATGGCATTTGTTGAATGGTGAGCTGGATCTAGATCAACAGAAATGGATGCTGCATGTGCTTGAGCGGTAAAGATAACCGCAAAGAACGCAACTAAAGTACTGAGTAAAATAAATCCAGCTTTTTTTGGCGCTAATTTTTGTTTAAAGTTATTCATATTTTCACCTCCTTTCAAGCTTAAATAAATTTACTATATAATTTATTAATTTAGTTAAGTATTTAGCATAATAGATGATGAAAGGAAGAAGAAATGTGAGAAAAGAGGACAACTTATGTAAGAGTATGCGTTGTGACTTGTAAATAGACTATGACGGGTAGAAGCAACTAGTAAACGCTACTAATTAAGCTATAAAGATGAGCTTGCCACCCAGTCCTGAACTTATTATAATTGCTAATCTAGCCTCGATTATACAGGCGTTTCAGGAGTTACGGTACATTGGAGAACTAAAACAAAGGTGGAATGAAATTAAGAAGTTACAAAATACTTCTTCGCTATATCTTGCTTAATTCTTACTTTGCCGATTCATCAACTTGGAACAATCCAAATGTATTATCTTGTGGGTCAATAAAATATCCTTGCCAACATCGTCCAGGTACTGCAAATTTTTCTAATGCTACTTTACCACCATGTTTCAAAATCTCTATAGCAATTTTATCAAAGTCTTCAACCTGAATTGAACAAACAAAGGCATATGTTCCGCTTTGTGGAGGAGGAACGTTTGCAGGACGTTTCAGTAAGCCGCCATTTATGGTATCTGTTTGGATTTGCCAATATTCAATAGGTAAAGCATCATCCTTGAAAAACTTCCATCCAAAGACTTTAACGTAAAAATCCTTGGCTTTAAGTGGATCATCTGCCTGAATTTCGAAATAGCCTATGGTATTCATTAAAGGTAGTATATCATCTGTAAAATATTTACTCAATCTGGTTATGGGTAAAACTTATCTCTCTTAGGAATTTGTCTTCATTAACGGGGTTCTTTACAATTGCTAGCTCTATACTTCAATTGTCTGACGTTGTGAGCATTAGGGTAATTTGGGAGTATGAACAGAGGATTATTAGTACCCCCACGAAGATTTGCTATAACAGTAATAACTTCTGCGAAGCGTCGCTTCTCATCCTCGCGTACAAGAAAAGCCGTGGTTAAACTCGGCTTTTTTCGCTCCCTTATGGGACACTATTCGAACAGCGAAATGGGTGAAGAAGTTTATCGCCGTTAATAACCTCATATGCCGCTCGTTAGTACATAAAATGCTATAAAAAGAATAACTGCAATTATGAGTTTATTTTCCCTTTCAGTAATGCAAGATATTGCCTTTCATCTATTTCATGATTCGCTTCAAATAGCTATAGTTTATGCTGTATCTTGATTTTGTAAATCGGATAAAATCTCTTTTAACATATCTATATGGTGCTGCATTCCAGCTTGTTTTTTTGCATGGCTTGTTGATAAGGATTTATAGCCCTTTTTTGCATAATCAACCTCCGTTTTCTTTAACAGATGCTTGCGCTCTTCCATCATTCGTAGTGCCACCCATAACGTTGTACTTGCTGTTTCTGCCTCCTTTATTACCAAGTCCCGCTCTGTATAGGCGTGTCCTATATGGCAGCGATAGCGTTTAATTGTATCGTCTTTCATAGTCCACAAGTTACCTCCACAATCAGGACAGGCAAAGACACTTGTCTCGGCAATTTTCTCAATATCGTCAATTCCTACCGCTGTTGTCTCGGCTATCTTTGATTCTGCGATTACATCTTCGGGGACTGGCTTTTTCTTTCCTGTTTTATGTTTCGTGATTTCTGCTATGAGTGGACCTAAATCTTGGAGTGTTGCTACATGATCAACTTCCATATTGTTTATGACAGAGAGTGGCATATCAGGATACTCAGCCTGATTAGGATCTTGGACCACGCAAGTGCCACCACTTCTTTTAATAGCCCACATGCCAGAGGTACCGTCATCTAACATACCGCTTAAAATAATTCCGATGGAATGTGAACTATAGGAAACTGCTGCCGAGCGAAACAACACATCTATAGATGGTCTGTAACGGTTCTCCTCAGGTCCAGCACCTAGAATAAACTTATTATCTTTGACAAGTGCATGCTGGTTGGGTCGTGCGATATAAATCGCATCTTTTATTATTGGAGCCCCGTCTACTACCAGGCTGCAAGGCAGAGAAGTAGCCTGACTAAGGCGATATACAACAAAGTCTCCACTTCCAATGCGAGACAGATGAAGTACAATACAATAGGCAACATCGAGTCCCTTTTGCAAATTTTTCACCATTTCTGAGAGCGCATCCAATCCTCCGGCTGATGCGCCTATTACTACTAAGAACTTAGGATGTTTATTCATTCTGTTAACTCCTTTTGGGTATACTTGCCGACCATTGTTAATAATTCATCCATTTCAAACGGCTTTGCGATAAAAGCATTCGCACACGCGTTTAGTGCTGATATTTCTGCGTCAGCACGTGCCGAAATCATGATTATAGGAATATTTTTTGTTGCGTTTTGACGCTTCAATTGCTTGCAGACATCTCGACCATCAACATCTCCCATCCAAATATCAAGGAGTATTAAGTCAGGTATGGATTCACTAACTTCTGAAACTATGTGTCCATTGCTTGTTGATGCCACGTCATATCCGGCATCTTCTAACATTATCGTTAGGGCCGCGACAATACCTGTATCATCATCTACTACCATAATTTTTTTCTTCATAATATTATTGTTTTACGAGAAAGAATATCTTTATATCCTATTCATTGTCGCCTTTCTTTAATGGCAAGGTAAATATGAATGTTGATCCTTTTCCTCTCGTGCTCTCTACCCAAATCTTCCCCTTATGTCGCTTAATTATCTCAGAAGAAATGTAAAGACCGAGACCAAAACCAGACACATTATTTTTATCCTTATCGCTTGTTCTATAAAACTGCTCAAATATCCTTGCAGTGTCTTTTTTAGCGATACCAAAGCCAAAATCCTGAACAGTAATAGTAGCGTTCTGTCTATCACTTGCTATACGAATAATCACCCGATCAGCATCTGGCGAATATTTGATCGCATTTGCAATAAGGTTTGACAATACTTGTTCGATTCTACCCTCGTCTCCATACACGCTTTCTTTTACATCTCCTTCTTTAGAAATGGTATGTGAGTCAATAGTGTATTGATAGTCTATGACGATTTTTTTGATTAACGCATTCAAATCAAATTTTTTCTTCGCAAGAGTCAATCTTCCTGCTTCAATATTTGATACGTTGAGTAAATCATTGATAAGCGCTGTTAGTCTATCCGCCTGAATGTTAATATTTGACAATATGTAGGTGTTACTTTTGTCGCCACTCTTACTTAGTCGTTTTTGTAGTATTTGAGCAAATGATTTCATCGTTGTAATCGGGGTTTTGAGTTCGTGACTTGCGATACCAATGAACTCAGATTTTTGACTATCAAGACCTTTTCGTTCTGTAATATCTTCAATCGCAAGGAGTATATGTTGGCCATCGTTAATGAATTTACGAGCGTTTAATAACATAATCTTGTGTCCTATGGTAGGAAAGGTATGTTCAACTTCATAGTTATTAAAGACGTTATCCTTGGGAAGAATTTCCTGGAGGAGTCTGCGAAGGGCTGGAATACTCCATTGCCCTTTTCCCAAGTCAAAAATAGAGTTTCCTTCCGTGTCCTCTTCGTCTACTTGAAAAGTCTGATAAAATGCTCGATTTGCCGTTTTCACCAGCAAATCGCGATCTAAAATAATTAGGGGCGTTTGTACTGTCCTAATAATTGCATTCGCATAATTACGCGCTTCGGTAAGTTCTTCATTGCGGTTTTGTAGCTCTTCATTGACAGTAGTTAATTCTTCGTTGGTAGACTCGAGTTCTTCTGTGGAGGTTTCTAGTTCTTCATTAATGCTTTGGAGTTCTTCATTGTTTGAGAGTATCTCTTCATTTGCTGACTGTAACTCCTCATTTGTTGCTTCCTGTTCCTCAGTTATTGAACGCATATCCGCGCGGGCACGAAGTAACTCCTGTTCAAACTGTGCATTGTGATACGCTTTGTTATTTTCAATTATTGTAGTACCTGAAGAAGGTAATGTTTGTGGCTTCGTAGGTTCAAACAGAATTAAATAATAGACGTCCCCCTCAGGAGATTTAAGAGGATCAACCTCAATTGTTACACTTCCACCTGTATCGTTACGGTGTATACGTATAGCTTCTTTTCTATATGGCTTTCCGCTTTTTTTTGCTTTGGCGATAGCAGTTCGAAGTTCGAACCATAAGTCTCCTTTGGCCATTTTCATAAGATTGAAGCTGGCTTTTCCATCCGAATGAGCAAGATACTTTTCAGTCGTTCCACGAAACTGAATGATCTCCAGGTCACTGTCAATAACGACGCTTGGCGGGGTATGATGGCTAAGAAGTATTGAGTCGGTTTTTTTTCGTATATCAAATATTACTGGAATATCTTCTCTTCTCTTCTCAGGTACATTTTTGTTACCTCTCTCTTTTAGCGGACTTGCCGAACCAATCTCGATTATCCCTCTTGAACCTGTGTCTTTTCTCATGAAGAATTTGTATTTTTTGTCGATTTGAGAAAAGAGGTCTGAGGACATTCCCACTCCTTCTGATTTACCAAGCAACAGATACCCTGTTGGCCTAAGGGCATAATGAAATGAGTGAAAAATTTTATCTTGTAGCACAGAATCTAAATAAATTAAAAGATTACAACAGCTAATAAGATCCATTTTCGAGAATGGTGGATCTTTGAATATATTATGTGGAGCAAAAATACACATATCACGAATAGACTTAGTAATTTGATAGGTAACCCCAGTTTTTATAAAGAAACGGCTAATCCTAAGAGACGAAACATCAAGAAGATCGTTTTGAGAATATAATCCTTTACGAGCTTTATCGAGTGCAGTCTGACTAAGATCTGTTCCAAAAATCTGAACTGGAATGTGGAGTGATTTACTTTCCAGAAACTCGGTAAGTGCGATAGCAAGCGAATATACTTCTTCACCAGATGCGCATCCTGCTACCCATATCCGTATTGGTTCTTTCTCAGATCTTTTTTCGAGTAAGCGAGGTAATACTTTTTCTGTTAGAAACAAAACTGCACTTGGTTCTCTAAAGAAGCTCGTTACGTTAATTAAAAGTTCCTGAAAAAGATTGTCTAATTCAAGATCATTGTCCTTAATAAACTGTATATAATCATCAAGCGAGGTAAGCTTGTTAAGAAGCATGCGTCGTTTGATGCGCCTATTAATCGTTGCAAATTTATAGTGCCCAAAATCAACCCCAGAGTGTTTTTGAAGCAGAGAAAATAATTTTTGTAATCCTTTTTCGTCTTCAGGTTCAGTCTCTTGGTCTGTTGACGTCTTTGATTGGCGAAGGTATGGAGCTTGACTTATTCGAGCTAATTCATTTGCGATGTCGGAGGGAGAAAGTATAAAGTCAACACTGCCTGAGGCAATCGCAGCGGTTGGCATACCTGAATACTTCGCTGTTTTTTCATTTTGGGCAAAGGTAATGCCTCCTGCTGCTTTAATCGCTTTAAGTCCAAGCGTGCCATCTGAGGCAGTGCCTGAAAGTATGATACCGATAGCATTATTTTCATGCTCCTGCGCTAAGGAGCAGAGAAAACGATTAATAGGTAAATGTAATTTGCTATCCGTTTTACGAGTCGTGAGATTGAAGATTCCTTCATGGATGGTTAAATCCTTATTAGGTGGAATAACATAGACGTGATTCGGTACCACATGCATAGTATCTGTGACCTCTGTTACTGGCATGGCTGTCTTTTTTGCTAAGAGGGTAGCTAATATACTATCGTGCGTTGGATCTAAATGCTGAACCAACACAAATGCCATTCCAGTATCAGTGGACAAAGCTTTTAGCAGCTCTGTAAATGCTTCAAGCCCACCTGCAGATGCTCCTATACCGACAATGGGGGGGAATTTTTTTCGAGATTATTTTGTTCATAGAATTTTTTCTACTTTTTTATTACCATTACTTTTAACCATCTTTAATAAATCTTCTTTGGAAAATCGCCAATCACCCCGTGTACCAACTTTTAATCCATGAAGTTTTTTTTTGTTGCGCCCAGCGCCTTATAGTACTCACTCCTACTGATAAAAATTTTGAGGCCTGCCGTACATTTAATAACTCAACCTGATTATTGCTCATAGCTAGATATAACTTACTCAAACTAGCTTAGTATAACAAGTTATACCTTTCATAAAGTATTTCCCGAGTTCTAGAAACGATCGCCCCCCCCTTGATGGCTGAGATAGAGTAAAATACCCCTCCTGAGGCGAGAGGAGGTGATGAGAAATAGCAACGCATACAAAACTAACACAACCTGAACGAGTACTTTTAGCGCAGTGGCG
>JBBSGT010000017.1:0-26731 GCA_038253825.1 Candidatus Levyibacteriota bacterium | reverse complement strand
ATCACGGATGAAGAAATCAAAGACGTTGAATGGGAGTTAAATAACAGGCCCAGAAAGCGGCTGAAATTCAAAACACCTCAGGAAGTTTTTACTGAGCATCTCAATATGCCCTAGGGGGGGCATTCGTTCCTAGAATACGGGAAATCAGCATAGTGAAGCTAATTGTGGTAAAATACATCTACAGATATGCACCCGTAGCTCAGTTGGATAGAGCGCAACGTTGCGGACGTTGAGGTCGGAAGTTCAAGTCTTCTCGGGTGTACATTGAATGAGGGGTCGCCCTCAGGAGGACTTTCCGCTATTTTTAATTGGAATAACAATCAAGGAGGGGTCGCATAGTGGTCGAGTGCAGCGGTTTCGAAAACCGCCGTTTCGCTTTAGAGCGGAACCGGGGGTTCGAATCCCCCTCCCTCCGCTGAATCAACGCCACGGGCTCGCACACAATAAAGAGTAAATCGCTCTCGTAGCTCAGTTGGATAGAGCATTAGATTCCGGATCTGAAGGTCGGAGGTTCAAATCCTCTCGGGAGTACAAAAAATTATCTTTTCTTCGCAGCTGCTTTATGAATTAAATTCATTTCTATAAGAACTAACAAAAAGACTGCAACAGCAGCGACATAGAGCGTCTTTCCCAACCGTCGTCCCCATTCAGATGGTGGTACCCTAAGCCACTCTTCCGTGATAGTGGTATATGCATGTGCTCTTGCTTTAAGACCTTGTACCCGACTATGTATAAACTCTTTGGCATTGTCGGTAAGTTTTTCTTTTGGAATTTCTGATTCGTCCGGTTCTACTTCACCATCTGCTATATCATCCATTCTTTCTAATCCTGTGTTCATTTGTTCCTTTAACGAGTTCAGTTCCTGCGTCATACGTTCAGCCTCAGCTGGCTCCATAGGCTCATCAGGGACAGCTGAAGTTTTTTCAGCGTCTAATGCTGCAGCTTTTTCAAGTATTTGCTTACTAATTGCCGCTTGTTGTGCTGGATCAATATTTAAGGATTTAAGTACATTTGCTGCTTCTTCAGGATTCGTGCCAGAAAGAAGCACTATATTAAAGAGATTTTGTAATTTTTCCTCCGAAGTTTCATCAAGATCTACAAGATTTGTACCTTCTGAGGTCCGCTTAGCTTCTGATGCTTTTTCATGCTTATCATATTCATCCTCCAAGACTGGCGCAAAGGCTTCAAAGAGTGGAAGCGCATCTTTAACAATTTCGTCCTTATCTATTCCTTCAGGGAGTGTTTCTTTAAGTGCTTCTCTATAGTTTTTTTCAGCCAAAAGCTCTCTGACGCGTTTAAGGTTAATTCTTCTTGTAACCGTTTCTCGTGGAGATGCTTCGGGTTGCCCGGTTAATGTATCTTCTGGTGGTCCAGAAGGGGGAACAACAAAACGAGCCTGTTTCATGCTCTGATCTGTAGGTAGCTTTTGGCCGTCTTGTCCTCCTTCACTCATAGTTCATATCCTCCCTTAAAATACTGCAAATGTCAAGATAATACGTTATAATGACAACATGATTATAAGGAATAAGAGTATCAATTGCTTGATATTAACTTTATAAAAAGTTTATAAAGGAAACATTTTTATTGTCCAATACTCATAACTATCTCGGAGGGATCGCATAGTGGTCGAGTGCGCGGGCTTGGAAAGCTCGTATGGCCGTAAGGTTATCGGGGGTTCGAATCCCCCTCTCTCCGCATTTAAAAATAAGGCAAACTCGTTCTTCTTGACATCATTCTTAAAATCAATCAAACTGAAATTATGCGATTTTCTGCCCGCTTGCTTTTTCTTATCTTTAGTGTCATTCTTTCGGTATGCGCGGTTGCCAGTCCAGTTGCTGCCCAGACAATTGCACCGGCCAACACTTCGCAATCCCCAGCAGCATCGTATGAACAATTCCGCACACCCGATGTTGATGCTAATGTCCCCCGCAATAGCCACACCTATACCCAAGCGGTAATGATTGATGTTGTTTCTGCTCTGATGTGTCAATTGACAGGCGTTGATCCTACCAATTCCCAACAGTCATGTGTGGGCGTAAATCCGCAAACAGGAAAAATTGGCATGGTTTCCAACCAACAGCAATTGAGTCAAAACGATGGGAGCACTCCGCAAATCGGTGGCGCCCTTGGGGTGATGACCAATTATGTTTCCGAACTATATACGCCTGTAGTAAGTTCATCGCAATATTATAATTATCTTGCAAGCAATTTCGGCATCATAAAACCAGCACTTGCACAAGCACCCCCCGCAGCCCCCACGGCCAAAGGAACCCAGCCAACAGACTGCTCCAGTGACGCATTTGGTGGCTATGGGCTTTGTGGGTTGCAACCAATATTTTCTTTATGGAAAATCATACGGGATTTCTCATATGTATTATTGACATTAGTTTTTGTTGTACTTGGTATAGGAGTAATGGTACGGTTCAAAGTTGATCCGCGTACAGTAATGACCTTACAAAACCAAATTCCTCGCGTCGTCATCTCAATTCTACTGATTACGTTTTCCTATGCAATCGCCGGACTTATGATTGATTTGATGTGGACAGCCACATATGCAGGAATCGCAAGGCTTTCAAGTGCCGCCCCAAAATCACAAATTGCATCCTGTCCACCAGGAGCCGTCTCTTCTGCAGGGAATGCGATTACGAGTGTGTCAAATGCCACCGGTGCTACAGTACAGGAAGCGAAAACACCCGTTGCTTCAATTAGCGGTGCGCCAATTAATACGGTTTCCCAACAATTAATTAATCAACCAGTTAGCTTTTCCGATACACTCTTCCTATCAGATTGTAAGGGTAGCGGAATCCATAGCGGTATCCTTCATATTTCAGAACTAGTAAGCAAAGCCTTTGGCGGACTTGTCACTGATGTGGTCAAAAATATACTCGGGCTAAACGTAGATCCTGGTTGTCACTTCTACTCGTTAGGCAGCTGTCCAGCTGCATTTATTCTTTGGATTGCGCAGCAAATAGTAAAACTGATTATTGTAATTGCATTATTTATTGCGCTCTTCAGACTATGGTTTGAACTGTTAAAAACATATATAACGATTCTCATTTTTGTCATTATGGGACCACTGTGGATCATATTTGGGTTAATTCCCGGTAGACCTCTCGGCTTTGAGAAATGGTTGCGGATTATGTTTGCTAATTTGGCAGCTTTTCCTCTCGTCGCGTTTATTCTGGTATTTGGTAGAGTCATGATGGATACGGTCCCTGCTACCAATGCAGGGCCGCAAAGTATATTTATACCTCCATTAATAGGCAATCCAAACGTACAAAATTTTGGCATTTTTATAGGGTTTGGCGCTATCATGCTCGCGCCGACTATTCCGGGCATGATTAAGGAACGTATGAAAGCCAAAGGTTCTGGCGATTATGGCAAGACTATTTCGGCAGGACTCGGATTTGCGGCAGGAGCTGCCACTGCTCCTGGCAAAGGCGTTTGGGAAAGCTTAAATCATAAGAATCCAACAACAGGTGCACCTGAAGGATCCTTGGCTGTGATGAAACAAAGAATGTGGCAGAAGACCCCACTTGTAGGAAGGAGATCTATTGCCAAGCACTCTGCTCTTGAGAAAGCGAGAACTGAACATGGAGGTAGTCTTGTTAATTATAGACAAGATAAAAAAGCAGCACGCCAAACCTTAAAGGGTGATAGTTTAGAGAAGAAAGTCACAGATCCGACAAGACTTAACAGATTTACGAATACCTTCGTGGGAGGAAGACGAGAGAGAAGACTAAATGACCTAAGACCTCCAACACCGCCACCAACCACGCCGACTCCTCCAGTGACCCCTCCTGCCGGGAACGGTGGAGATACCTCCGGAAGTGGAACAAATAATGGGGATGGAAATCCATAACGGAAGAGAGAAACAAGGAGAGAAAGAAACGACAATTTAAAAAGAGCGGGATTTAATATCCCTTAAAGATAGCCCCGAGGAACGTATTTGCTGACTCACTAAAGAGTCCTTCTTTTCGGTGTTTTGACTGAAAGATATCCGTGAGAATCGCTTTCGTAAATAATTTGAAGTCGGTTGTCCCTGATATTCTCCGCAGCCATTTCATTTGCTCGTGGCTAAAAAATGATTTGGTCACTCGGGACTTGCGCATATCTGTTTCATCCCCGAATACTTCACCAGGAATTGATTCCAGTGCTTCAATAATGTCAATATAATGCGCGATGCCGTACGCAGGATCTCTACTATGTCGGTCAATATGCGTCCACATATCAGCACCTAATTTCATCAGTGCCCATTGTTTCCATGCATATGTTTTTCCTTCTGAGGATTGTACCTTGTCGTAATCAATGACATGTTTTCCGTCGCGGTCAACGAGATATAGTCCTTTTCTCTTATAGCCTTTCTCTTTATCCTCTTCAGTTATATCTTTTGCCTTTTTACGGAATAAAGGGACATCAAGAATCAGATGTCCAAAAATCGCCTGCCCCAGTGGCATCGTCTCATATTTCCACGTATCTTTACCTTTCTCATCACGTCCCGTAAAAACCTGTGAACGAACGTCCATATTAAAATTTAACTTGTCATAACTCGCCAATAGATAGCGTAGATGGGTAAGAAATTCTTTTTGCACTGCTGCTTGAAATTCTGCTCGTTTAAAACTCACTCCCCGCACAGCACTATCATAAACCGTAAATTTGTCGAAATCTATCTCATGCGCCGTCATAATTTGATCATAGATAGTTTTTGCACGGTTCACATGATCAAGTGCGTATTGCTTAAGCGCGTTATCATCAAATTCTAGTTTGCCAGCCATTAATTTGTAATCAACTTTCTCAAGATTATCCAGATCCGAAAGTTGTCTTTTAGCTTCTTTCTTTGCTTCTTCAGAGGTAGATATTCCTAATTTATCCTGTATTTTTTCTCGTTCCTTTTCATATTTTCCGGTGATCGCTTGCATATTCGTCATTACTTCAAGCGGGGTAAGTCTTCGTACTTCCTCGCCATTTTTGTCGTGCTTCCATGCATTGACAACATTCGTACCTCGGAAAACATCAACCAACACTTGCTTAAACATGGCTACTGTGTAGGGATTTCCGAACCCGCCACCACGCTCATTCGTTGCCATCTTACGGCGATATGCTTCAGTCCTCAGCCATTTAGACTGAGCATCAAATCCAGCGGCATTGATATCATTTTTCGCAGCTGCGCCAGAGATCCGAAGCCAAGAATAGGCAATAAGCTCAGCAACGCCTACAGTGTGCTCATCTTCAACTCTTCCATCTACCGTTACTTTGTCAAAACGCTCCTCATTGCCCTCTTTACTGACAAGCAAGCTACTCACAGAATTACGCAAGGCTCCACGGACGACATCTATTAGATCCTCATCGTTGGATGGTTTAACGAAAAAATTAATAAAGCGGATAAATGCCTCCCGATTTTTCTCTGTCGATATCTTGCCATTTGCATCAAAAGCAGCTTCGAAGTCTTTTTCTTTCTCCCCCAAAACTTTTCCCATCAGTGGCAGTCCTGTAGCTTTATACTTCTTCTCATAAACTGTCGTAATTGCATCTATCATTCCTTTTTTTGTAAAAAAATCAGAATCTTTACCGAGTACTTTTTGCAATTCTTGAAAATCACCTAAGTTATAATATGCCAAGTAAATTTTATTCCATGCTTCTCCCATTTTGCTGTCACTATTTGTCCCATCAAAATCAACACCAAGGGTAGTTTGGTAATAAAGAAAGGATTTTTGGAAAGCTTTTCTGGTCATTTTGTTAAGATAAAAGCTTTTCGTTATGGTTTCTGCGAGCTTTGCTTCATCTCCCATAACATTTTTATATTCAATATCATAACCACGCATATACATCATCATCAATGGCTCCACCAGAGCTTGTTGGTATAATTGATCATATTTTTGACCATTTTCATCTTTAAAATAACGTTCATGGTTATAGAGCATTGTTCCCAGAGAGACACTGGTATACTGATTCTTTGTGATAACCATCTTGTTAAAATAATCCGTTACCTCATCTGTATCAATGTCATACCATACATTGATTTGATACCGAATCCAGCGCATAAAATTTGACTCATTAACAACATATCTTCCTTCCACAATAGGCTTTCCTTCTTCGTCGTTTTTATGCTCCACTTGCAATTGCAATACCGGGAATTTACCGTTCACACCAAAATTTTCTTGATCAAAAACTGTGAGATTCCACGCAAGCTCATATAAATCCGCTGGCATGACATCATCATATTCTTGCTTATTTTCTTGTCTATAATCATTGGCAAGGATAAAGCGACGAATATAAGCTTCTTTAATACCCATACCTCGGAAAAGCGCTGTCTTGGCACGTTTTGCAGCTTCCTCATCAGAAAGCTCTCGAATAGCAGGTCCACCATGCTTTTCTGCGTCTAACTCTTCTTGCGGCTCTGGCTTCTTAAAATGTCCAAAAGCTTCATCGTACATGCTTTTAGAAATAAGTCGTTTTGCATCTTCCGGAGAAGTGTTTGAGGCAACGATATTTTCAAGGGCATTTTTCGCATAAGTATCGTCGAGCCCAAGAACACTTTTTATTTGAGCCAAGACCTCCTCTTTATCTGCTTTTTTCCAACCAAATTGTTCCCAATTATCTTCTTTGCGCAAGACAAATTCTGGTACCTCTGGACGTCCATTTGCAGGACCAAGACTTTCCATGCGACGTTCCAATTCTTGCTGTAACTCAGAACCTTTGGGAGTATTTGGTTCGTACTCTTCTCGTACTGCTTCTTTTCTCTCGAGTAATCCTACATTACTTTCCATACGTTTATTATATCTGCTTTGTGAAAAGTCAGTCAATGTGCGTTCAATACTCATGCCTGCAGTGTACAAGGTGATTCTCTTTTGTGCTTTATATTGTGATTACAACAGGCTTACAAAATAGTTATAGCTTTATGAAGAAAATTTGAAGCCTCTTCCTTTTACGGTTATGAGATGCGTTGGATGATTTGCATCTTCTTCAATTTTGTGTCTTACCCGAAAAATGAGTTGATCAACAGCCTGGTCTGTAATACCTGCTGTAGATTTATTGCCTTCCCACACGACATCTATTAAATCTTCGCGTTCAGTAATTCGTTCTTCATGCTGCAAGAGATAGCGCAGGAGACGAAACTCCGCTGATGTTAATTGGTCGGAGAGTATAATATCTCCTTTCTGAATTGTGTCGGTATTTTGGTTATAAACAATTTTTTTCGCCACGTTGATAATCTGGGGAGATTCCGAATGGATATAGGTTGTTAATAATGGGATTTGTATCTTATTTTGCTGAATAAGTCCGACGCCCTCCAGATAGCTTGTAATCTCAACATCGGTAAATGACGATTCCTTCAAGTCAGCCTGTTCTGCCGGCAAGAGTGATTGCCAAATTTCCCGTAATGCGCCCAAAATTGTTTTTTGTGTAAGTAAAAATGATTCGGTTACATTTTGTTTATTATCTTGAGCAAGAAAAGCTTCAAGCGACAATTTCGTGAGCTTCCCATGTCCCCCAGTTAACTGTAAAACCGTTTCAAAAATGTTTTTGGGTACTTTTTCACCTGTTATTTTTTCGATATGCGTGTGCCAAAAAGTATTTGACGATGTATCTGAGAGCGTAAGATAAACACTTTTCCCTGCAATAAATTCATAATACTCAGACATAATCTCAGGAGTGAGCATATCCTCCAACGGCCGATTCACTGAAAAAACTATTGAAAATCTATATTTCGCTCGACTTCGTAAAATACGCAGATTAGTAAAAAATTCTTTGGACACATTGGGAACATATTCTTCAAAGCGGTTAAAAAGAAAAACAATTGTCAATTTCTTTTCAAGCGCAAGATAGTCAACAGCCTCTTTAAAGCCTTGAAATAAGACGAGTTCGTCTTGAAATTTGAGATGTTCCCGGAAGATATCTCCGACTGCTTTATTCTCTTCTGCCATGCCTCTTTCACGAAGTGATTCTGTCAGATTAAGAAAGAGGTACTTCATAACATCGAAAAGTGGCCGATTTCGAATTTCTGAAAAATCGACAGAAATAAAATGACTCTCGTGTTGAAATGCTCCTAAATGCTTTTGCCTGACATGTTTGTTATAGACGAGCAAACCTAAAACAGTTGCTCTACTCACGCCTGGGATACCAATAAGTTGACAAGAACTTCCATCACGAATATATCGAATAACTTGCCTCAGCTCTGCCTCTCGAGTATCTTGTGGAAATTGCGCTACAAAATGGTCATCATACATAGTTCTATTGTACTGATTCTCGTGAGATTCCACAATCTTCCACTTGCTTTTTTTTACTAAACTTTGTCATACTAAATATGATATGAAGTATCTCGCACTAACACTCCCAAACGGACAGACTGTCCAGGCCCCAAGTAGCGTTCCCACAGGTGGCCTTTCAAAGGTCTCCCAGGTCATTGGAGCCGCAGTAACGATCATGATTATTATTACGGCTATTCTCTGTCTATTTGTCATTGTTTGGGCAGGAATTCAGTGGACAACTTCCGGTGGCGACAAACAAAAAGTTACGGCAGCCCGTGCACGCATTACATATGCTATTATTGGTCTTATTGTGGCGCTTGCATCATTTTTCTTTGTAAACGTACTGGCCAACTTTTTCGGATTCAAAGTACTTGGCTCTTAAGAGCCAAGATTGATCTATTGACAAAGGAAAATAGAATTGTTTATGATAATTAAGATATGAAAAAACTTCTTGGAACACTCATCACTGGAGCAGGATATTTAGCAATAACTACTACAACATTTGCGCAAGGATTTAACGGTGGTGGTGGCGGCGGAGGAGGAGCAAGTGTTGATCCATGTGCCAACGGAGCAACAACGCTGAGAACACTTTGTAACTTAAAAGCAAATAATCTTGGTTCAATTATCGGAAACGCAGTTACTTTTATCTTAGTTATTGCTGCCGTTATTTCTCTGTTCTTCCTTATCTTTGGTGGTATTCGATGGATTACCTCGGGTGGAGACAAAGCAAAAGTTGACAGTGCAAGACAAACTATTACTGCTGCTATCGTTGGTTTGGTTATTGCATTCTTATCCTTCTTTATTCTTAACGTAGTACTCCAATTCTTCGGATTAAGTCTTTCAAACCTCGTTTTACCAACGATAACAGGTACAGGCCGATAATTTAACTCTTCGTTTTGTCCTCTTGCTTTTTTTGTTAGAGATTTGCTACGCTAAAATTACCTAATGAAAAAATTATTTTTTATCCTTTACGTCTTTGTATTTGCCTTTCTTTTTATTACCCCTCTTTCTGCACAGGCGCAAGGGACAGACTGGGGTGGCTGTGTAGACGCAAGCGGCGTAGCATCTATCGCATGTCTTCCCATTATTTTCAGCAATCTCATTAATGCAGCCTTAATTTTTCTCAGTTCAGTAGCATTAATCCTGTTTATCTATGCCGGAATCCTTTTTGTCAGATCAGGAGGAGATCCGAAGCAAGTACAAACAGCGCGAGCCACAATTACATACGCAATTATTGGACTTGTCTTAGTTTTGAGTTCATATGGAATTATTACCGTAATTAGTTACACAACCGGAACAAAATGTATTGAAAAAATTAGCTTAGGTAATTGTAAATAATTATTTTCTTTTCACAAGAACCCTCATTTTTAATGCCGTTTGACACACTTTGTTGGGGTTGCAATCAAATTTTTCACGTTATACACTTTTAGCAATAGAAGACAGTAGTTAATGTCATCTTATTAATTGTGGTACGAATACCTCTATTCATTTCGTAAAGAATAATATTCCTTTATGATTAGATGGTTCGTACATTGAATTTATTCATTTTATTATATGGACCAGCACCCAATCCCGCAGGATGTTACAGGCTTTCAGTTTAAACTAATCGGTACAATGACCGTTAAGCAATTTGGTTATGTCGCGGTCGGTGTTATCATGGCTGTAATTTGTTATTATGTCATCCCCAATACAGTCTTTTGGATGATTGCGAAATTTGTGCTCATTCCCCTCTTTGGTGGAAGTGGTGTCCTTATCGCTTTCGTTCCGGTTGATGGGAGACCGATAGACGTAATGACCAGTAACTTTGCTAAGGCGTTGTTCTCTCCAAATCAATACGTTTACAAAAGAGAAGGGAGAAAACTTAGCTTCACCAGAATTACTGTTGCGAAGCCACAAGATCTTACAAAGGCTGAGTCAAAAGCCACTTCAGCATCAATGGCTAGTAAACGAAAAGGTAATGACCTGGACGAAAAAGAAGCAAAATTGCGGGCGTTTTTGACGTCGTCCCAGGGAGGCATAAAAAATGATCTTGATAAAAAAGAAGCTGCGTTTTTGAAAACACTTACTATTCCCTCACAGACAAGAACAGTACCTATAGCAACAACCGCGCCTGCGGCATCTATAGTACAAACACCAATTACAAATACGCTTGCACAGCCTGCACCAGCCGTACCAAAACCCGTGCAACCTTTGCCACCACTATCGTCCCCAGCCGTTACTCCTCCGCTGAGCCCAGCACTAGTAACGTCAACGGTACCGCCAAAACCATTGGCAGCAATACCAACCCAACCGTTACCTACTTCACCAGTTTCAGCGGCACAAAAAGAAGCAGAACTCGCGCAAAAAGAAAGTCAATTAGAACAAGAATTGACAAAGGCGAAACAAGAAGAAGCAGCAAATACTCCGCCACCAGTACACGAAGCCGCTCATCAGAAAGTAGAAACTCTTTCAAAACAGATCCAAGACATTCATACCCAGAAGCAGCTGCTTGAACAGGAATTAACGCAACTGAAGAACCAGTTGGCTGTACAAAAAGGAGTGCCGACACCCTCAGTTCCAACGATAACGCCAAATGTAGTGGCACCAACACAACAACTTGCCCAAGACCCACAACATGTACGGAACCTCCCGCAAGATGGATCGAAAAAGGCTGGATTGCCACACGTATCAGATACCCCAAATGTCGTTGTAGGGATTGTCAAAGATCCAAGAGGCAACATCTTATCCAATATTCTTGTTGAGGTAAAAGATAAGGAAGGCAATCCGGTCCGTGCGTTTAAAACAAATCCGTTAGGTCAGTTTGCTTCAGCAACGCCGCTCAGTCCTGGAACATATACAATGGAGCTTGAAGATCCGAAGAAGCAAAACCGATTCGATATCATTCAAATTACTGCAAATAACCAAATTCTCCCCGCTATGGAAGTTATCTCTCATGATGCTCGAGAAGATTTACGTAAGCAATTATTTGCTAGCTAAGAGTGCTACAATAAGATGATTGATATATTATAAATATGGCTGCCCAGAAAATACATGCAACAACACAGAAATTTACTGAAATCGTCGATTTTGACGAAGAACTTGTCATTTTCGAAGGAAGTAATGCCTGCATGATTATCGAGATTACTGCAAGTAATTTTGCACTTCTTTCGAAAAGAGAACAGGATACGCGCATTTTTTCTTACGCAGGATTATTAAATTCACTCTCCTTCCCTATCCAAATCCTAATTCGCAACAGAAGAATGGATATCTCAGCATATATTAAAGAACTTGAGGGCGTTATAAGTAGCACCAAGAATCCGCAATTGGCAGCGTATGTGGAATACTACAGTGCTTTTGTTCGCGAAATGGTTACCGTAAACGTTGTGTTAAACAAGGCTTTTTACATTGTTATCCCTTTTTCATCTTTGGAAATGGGTGTTACCGGTGCAGCACAACAACAAACCCAACAAAAGAACAAAGGACAAGCAGATCCTTTTATCGCGGCTGCGCATAAGTCCCTTTCAAATAAAGCCAATTCCGTACTTGGCCAATTGCAAAAATTTGCTTCCAGTGCAAAGATATTAGAGAAAGAAGATCTCATAAAACTGTTTTATGAGATTTATAATGATGCAACTGAAATTCCGGTTGATCAAATGGAAGAAGGCGCTGAAACGTCTTTTATTCGAGGAGAACAAACATAATGGGACTTTTCTCAAGCAAACCAAAACCAGTTCCACCAGTTAACCCAACTACTGTAAAGGGCAAACCTGCCGTTGTCGTGAAAGGTAAAAAGGCACCAATAAAAGAAGCTTCAAAAAGTCTAGAAAAGCTTGAGAAAGGTATGACCTCAGTAGTTGATATTATCGCTCCTTCTTCAGTTGAAGTTGATTTCCGATTTATTCGGGTCGGTGACAATTTTTATGAGACGCTTTTTATTGCCGGCTATCCCCGATATGTTTCTCCGGGATGGCTGGAATCTATTATTGACTATGACCATACTCTTGATATCAGTATGTTTTGTTATCCTTCTTCTTCATCTGATGTTTTAGCAGATTTGAAACGAAAAATTGGTGAAATGCAAGCAACCCTCGCTTCTGATGCAGAGCAAGGGAAAGTGGCTGATCCAACAGTAGAGGCCGCGTTGGAAGACGCACTTGGACTACAAGAAGAACTCGCAAAAGGGATAGAACGCTTTTTCCAATTTGGATTCTACATTACTATTTCTGATCCTGAGCTTGTTAAATTGCAAGATGCGGTTAAGAATTTGCAAACCTCACTTGGCTCACTCCTACTTACGGGCAAACCTGCGACATTGCAGATGGAGGAAGGTTTTAAGTCCACCCTTCCCATGGGACAAGATCGACTGTATATTACACGCAATATGGATACATCCTCACTCGCATCAACCTTTCCATTCACATCGGCAGTGCTTACCCAAAATAGAGGGGTTATGTATGGAGTTAATCAACAAAACGGTTCACTTATTATCTTTGACCGATTCTCATTAGAAAATGCTAATGAAGTCGTATTGGGTAAATCCGGTGCGGGAAAATCATACACAATTAAACTGGAAATTTTGCGTCAATTCATGCTTGGGGCTGAAGTTATCGTTATTGACCCAGATGGAGAATATGAAACACTTACACCGGCAGTTGGTGGAGAAGTTGTTGAATTCTCATCTGGTTCTGCTGTCAAAATTAACCCTTTTGACCTTTCGGATGTTTATGAAGAGGGCGAGAATGAATTGGGTTTGAAAATTCTTTCACTCCATGGACTCCTTAAAATTATTACCGGGGAACTGGATGCTGAGCATGATGCGATTCTGGATAGAGCGTTAATTGAAACATACCGATCAAAAGGAATTTCAACCGATCCTGCTACACAAAAGAAAACACCTCCCCTCTTGGAAGATTTATATAAAATCCTCCTTGGTATGGAAAACCAACCAGCAAAAGAATTAGCGTATACCTTGGAAAAATTTATTAAAGGGAGTGCTTCGGGTATTTTTAATCAACAATCCAATTTCCAAATTAATAATCCATTGACTGTCTTCTCTATTAGAAATCTTGAAGAAGCACTTCGCCCTGTTGCCATGCATATAATTCTTGATTTCGTTTGGACGAAGATTAAGAAATCACTCAAGAAGCGTATTCTTATTCTTGATGAAGGTTGGTACATGATGAAGTATCAAGATTCTGCTTCCTTTGTGTACTCAATCGCCAAACGTGCCCGTAAATATTTCCTCGGCCTCACAACTGCGACGCAGGATGTGGAAGACTTTTTGAAAAATGAATACGGAAAAGCTGTTCTTACGAACTCGTCAATACAAGTACTCCTTAAGCAAGGAACGGCTGAAGTCGATATGATTACTGATACTTTTTATCTTTCTGAAGGTGAAAAAGCGCTGCTCCTTTCTGCAGATGTGGGAGAAGGCCTCTTTTTTGCGGGACAAAATCACGTTGCGATGAAGGTTTTCGCAGCCCCTTTTGAGCATGAACTCATTACCTCCAATCCGGTTGAGCTTTTGCGAAGGCAACAAGAAAAGGAAAGAATGGCAAAGGCAGAAGCAGCTTCCAATGGTGAAACTGCTGTTGAAATGACCCAACCGGTTGTTGAGAATCCAGACCCAGTCACAACGCCACAAGATGCCACCCCAGCGCCGACAGACCCAACCCTTGGAACAACAACGCCTCCTACCCCAAATTCGACTCCCCCAACCGTTGAGGCGCCACCGTCACCAACAACTCCCCCGGTAGGAAACCCGACATAAAACGAATTCATCTTTCATTTGAATAATACGCTTCTAACTTGATACTATAGATGTATGGGCGCCACTGCATTAAAAAACCCGTCACAAGCAAAGCCGTCAGGCAAACCAGCACTTTCTGCAATTAACGGAGGCGGTCAAGGAGATGGTAGGCCAAAAGGAAATCTCTCCCCAGTTCCTAATCAACCAGGGGGCAAAGAGAGCTCAGAAAATAGTGGGGGAAGGGGAGGGTTAAAGGGACTTCCAGGCGGCGGTCAAGGGAATGGTATCCCTAGTGGCAAACTTGCGTCAGCGGTCCCCGGTGGAAAAGCTATAGGGGGAGCGAGACAATTAGCTGGGGGTGATATGCAAGGAGCTGAAACCCTTGGCAAGGAAGGTCTTAAAGAACTTGCAAAAGTAGCGGTTAAAGCAGCTATTGCTAATCCTGAAGTAAGTGTTCCCATTGGTACTATTTTAATCATAATACTCTTTATTGTTTTTATGATTGTGGGGGATTCGACAACGACTGATACGCCACCAGATCCCTGCAGTGGCGCAGCAGGTGCTCCTCCGGACACTCTGCAAATCAAGAACGACGGTCCACAAACGGCAAAGATTGGAGATATACTTCCCTATCATATTGTTGTTACTGACACCCAACAAGACCAGGAAATTGTCATCATTGAACATTTACCCCCTGGCGTCAGTCTCGCACCTCAGGATATTACGTCAAGTTGGCAAAAAATGACGGTGGATCCAGTACAAAAAACTATTACCTGGAAAGCTTCAGAAAATCTCCCACCTGCAGGTGGCGGTGCACAAGTCGCAAATGTCCCAGCACCAAACAATGGTGCTCCGGTGGCGAGCGGTTCAGGATCCTTAAGTACCACCAACTTTACGATCGACTTCACCCTTAAAGCAACAGCAGATAATACCACCTTGGTAACGTATTCGGAAGCAAATCCGACGCGCAATGCGGTCAATTTAGTAGCGAACACAGCACCGTTACCTGGAGCTGCCAGTAGTAATGGTAGTGGCGCGCTCCCCCAGGATACATGGAATCAGCTTCTGGCTATGGACAGTAAATATGGGACTGTCTGGACCAACTTTTTGAATGATGCATTAACGGTCTCCAAACAAGAAGATTATCCGGTGGCAGTCATTGTGGGACAAGCTGCACAAGAAACAGGACGGGGAACATCTACTATGTCAAAAACGAAAAATAATTTCTTCGGCTATAAAGCATATGACTCCAATACCGATGCCGCCTCGACATATGCTACTCCCGCTGATTCTATCAAAGATTATGTGAAACTTATTAAAGGAGGCAATGGCGGGAAGAATCCTGCGTATTTAGAAGCGTATGCAAATCGTGCAAATCCACAGAAAATGGTTGAGCTCATTAAAGCAGGTGGTTACGCAACCGATCCTAATTATGTAGCTGGTGTGACTGGTCAGCCTGAGTTTAAATTACTCGCAGGCATTCCTTCAGGATCAGGAGGCATTCAACTTGCAAGTACGACAAGCGGCGGTTGTCCTGGTAGTAATCAACCACAACCTGCCGGGGGAGGTCCTGCTGGATACATCGCACCCGCCATTGATACGTGCGGTAAATATAACCTTACCAATCCTTTAGGAAAAAACTTTGGCGATCCCTCATGTAATGATCCCGGGCAAGCTTTTACAAAAGATAAACTGAATGCGGAACTACTCAAAGATGATCCGGCAAATGCTCAGCGTTTTTATCAACTCGCTATGTGTGAAAGCAGTTATAATCCCAATGCTTATAACCCACACACTCCGGATCCAGCGGGCGCATGGGGATTATTCCAAGACGGCAGCGCCACACCACCCGGTAGTCCTCCGTCCTCACCGGGCAAAGGTGGT
This sequence comes from Candidatus Levyibacteriota bacterium, assembly GCA_038253825.1. GTDB lineage: Bacteria > Patescibacteriota > Microgenomatia > Levybacterales > UBA12049 > JACDET01. The sequence continues at coordinate 10,873 of JBBSGT010000017.1, read as the reverse complement.
CCTAATGACCGAGGTGATGTTAATTGGCAAATGCAAGTAACCAATGCTGTTGCCCTGCTAAAACAAAAAGGCTCTTCGTATTGGGGATGCCCGATATAAAACTGGCAGATTATTGGTGAGACCGTTATACTACAAAGAGTATGAGAAAAAGAAAAAGTGAAGATGTAGCTGCAGTTATTTTAGGTATTATTCTTGTTTTGATTGTATTGGGAATACTTCTTGTTATTGGTAAATCACATCGAGCATCGCAGCAAACTACTAGTACTCCCCCCCCCATTCCCACATCAGCCCCTACACCAGCGCCACTCAATGGACACCCTCCGGTGATGTATGAACAACGCGCAATGGATAAAATCCTTAAAGCAATTGAAGATAGAAAAACACTTTCGCAAGATGATGTTGTGGCAAAAGCCAATATCCTCTCCCTGCTTCCTCCAGGACAACAATCAGGATCGCTTTATTATAACTCAGACATAAGTATTGAATATATTCACTCCGCAGATTTATTTCAAGTAGAGGTTCTGACGACAGATATTAAAACGGCTAAGGATGAAGCAAATGTATGGCTAAGAGCACACGGATTGAGTCAAGAAGCTATCTGCATATTACCGGTAGAATTTTATCTTAACTATGATATTGCCAATCAATTGAGACAATCAAATATCACCTTTAGCCCATTGGGTAATGGTTGCTCACAATGATAAGAATGCTGCGAAAACATAGATACTTATTCCTTTTACTGCTTGTAGTGCTTTTTTTAATCCCATATGCTGCCCATTCATATCGCTTAAGAAATACTAGAAGCGCTACTGTAGCCTCACCATCCTCAAGCGTCAGTGTCCAAGAAAATTCTGGTCCTTCCCCCATCGTATCTCTGGCCGCTAATGAGACACCATTATCTTCTGGTCCTCAGGACAGATTGGTTGATTTGATACAACATAGACGTCCCCTTTCTCCGTCTGATATGGCTGTAAAGAAGAAGATTGTTGCCTTGCTTCCCTCAGCAGATCATTCCGGAGATTTATATCATTCCCAAGATATTACTATCGACTATACAGAATCTGTCGATCTTTTCCAGGTAGAAATCCTAACAACCGATGTAGGTAGTGCAGAACAAGAAGCGGTTAATTATTTTACCCAACACGGTATGAGTCAGCAGGGGATTTGCAAGCTACCGGTCTCATTCTATCTCAATTTTGATATAAAAAAAGTTATACCCACAAACGCTCCTTTTAGTCCTCTAGCTGCTGGATGCTAAAAAGCTTGCACGCCAGTAATTATGACTGCTATGATACTAGTATATGCGTCCTCTTGGAATCCTTACTTTTCTTATGAAAAATAAAATTATTTTTGCGTGTGGTCTCTTCCTTCTCTTTTTCATTTTTGTTCTGCTGTATTCTCTATTTGCTTCTCGTTCAGCAAAAAATTCTTCGACACCAATCCCTCATCCAGCACCAGTTCACACCCAAGCATACCCTACCCAGGTGTATAAGAATGATGAGACAGGGCAAAAGTCAGTAACAAATGCTTTGATTGAAGGGGAGCCGATGAAAAATGGATGGGTCCCAATGACCTTCACTGAAGAGAGTATTCAAGGCACGGCTTATACGAAATCGACAACACCAGACGGTTCTGTACAATATACCGTTCCTTCGATAAATCAAGCACGGCCGAATGAAATCGTGACAAAGGATAATACTATTGTTTTCCAACGCGCCCTTATTTCAGGAAAAACAATTGATGACTATATTGCATCGTTGGGACAACCAGAGTACACGTATAATGAATCAAGTTATTATGGGGATGATATTCTCGTCTATCTTTATCTTAAGAAGGGGATAGCGATCGTTGCAGGTCCGATGACTCGTCTTGTTTTTGAGCAAATAACCTTTCAGCCGATGTCAATTGATGAATTTAAAAGTAAATACGGAGCTGATTTGACCGATCAACTCAAATAGTGCCTTATTGCTTGTGTTTCAGATATGAAAAACCGTCTACCATTATTGATTATTTTATCTCTACCTCTTATCTTTATTCTTTTTCTTGTTGTCACCTTCAATTCTACAGCAGCACTTGCGGTCACGAGTAATTGTATAGTAACAAAAATTGGGACCGCTCCTGGAGATCCACAAATGCCTCCAGCTTGCAATAGTGGCGGTGGGGCACAAGGAGTCGTCGCATTAGCAAAGGCACATCTTAATGGTATCTATGTTTGGGGGGCACCGGCAAGAAATTGGGCCTCTGAAGATCCAAATGCAGGAAAGACCCCGACAACTTTTGATTGTTCTGGATTTGCTGGATGGGCATGGTATTGGGGGACAAACGGGAAAGTTAATCTTCCCGGTCAAACTGATGCAGTTTGGACTGAGGTGGGCGGGTTATGGCAAAGGCATGTCTCGACGAATAAAGATGAGTTACAACCGGGGGATCTTCTTTATTTTGGTAGCGTAGTAACTACTCACCATGTGGGAATTTACGAGGGTGCAGGAACATGTGGAACAGCCCACTGCTTTCTCGAATATTATCAAAATAATCTACCTGGACGAGAAAATGCCTTGGAAAAAGAACCGGATTATGTTGGCTATGTACGACCACTTTTGAAATAATATTTATTTTATGAAATAATAACTATATGGAAGATCAACCACAAAACACATCACCACTACATGAAAACCCTCAGCGGCTAGGTATTTCTTCGCAATCTCAGAAAAAGTGGATTATTATCTTTTCTGTTTCTGTTGGCCTCCTCTTACTATGTATAATTGCTGGTATTGGCTTTCTCAATACAAAAAGTAAGCACGTACCAACAACAATAACTACTCAACCGACTTCTACACCGAAGACCAAATCGCAACCCACCACACCTCCACAAGCAACCCCAGAGGTACCTTCTCAATCTCTTTCTCCACAAGAGCAGCAGCAAGAGCAAACAGACATTAAATCTCAAACACAATCGCAATTAGATCAAAAAATAAATATTCCTTATACCATTGCGAAAGTAAAAGCATATGGGCAAAACTGGGGAATCGTGGAAATAACTAATCCATCAACAGATCCGGCAAATATTATTGTCAAAAAGGTCAATGGAACTTGGCAAGTAGTGCTCGGTCCAGGAACGCATTTTGATGAACAACAACTTCAGTCAGTAGGAGCACCACCAAGTCTTATTAATGATGCTAATTCAAATCTCTAATCTACCCCTGAACACGTATGGGCATGATGAGGTGGAGGAATGATTCATCGTTTTGTATTTTAAAGACACCGGGATTGAGGGGACCGATCATATCAAATACCAGATTCTTTTCTTCGACATTACTCAAAACATCTAGCAGGTAACGAGAATTAAAGGCAATCTCATTCTCTTCACCGCTTAAGTTTGCATCCACACGTACCGAATTTTCTCCGACAGATGAAGCACCTGAAGAAACCATGATGTGATCTTTTGCTAAAGAGAGTTTTATGATATTGGCAGAATCACGAGCAAAAACAGAACAGATCTTTACCGCTTTTAACAACTCTTCTCGATCACAAGCTGTACTTACGGAAAAATCTGAAGGGATAATTTTTTCAAAATTAGGAAATTCCGCCTCAATTAACCTTCCTATCAAAACTGTTTCGCCTTGTTCGAACAATACTTGATTGTTTTGCTGAGAGATGTACATATTAATATCTTCCCCTTCTTCCTTCATAGCCAGAAGTTCACGAAATACTCGAGCGGGAATAATAAAAGAGTTCGCTTCCCCGACGTGACTGTCTGTAACTTTATAATGCCTAAGCGAAAGGCGATAGCCATCAGTTGCCACGAGTAGGAAACCGTTTGCTTCTTTTCTGACCAAGATTCCTGAAAGTGCAGGCCTAGTAGTATCTTGACTTGCTGCAAAGACAACTGAGGATAATTCTGGCTTAATATCTTTTCCAGAAAGCACTGCCAGTTTTTCGCCTTTTTCTTCATAAAGCTTAGGAAACTCTTCGCTGTTAATCGTTTGAAAACGACTTTGAGTCTTTTTTGTTTGTACTTCCAGCGTGTTTTCTTTTGTTTCGAGTGTTAACGTGTCATCACTCAAAGAATTGATCAGTTCAGTAAAAAGCTTGGCAGGTACTGTTATTTCACCTGCTTCTTCTACCTGTGCTGGGCAATTAATCTCTATTCCAATTTCTAAATCAGTACTGCTAAGCTTTATTTTATTCTCATGAGCTTCAAGTAAAAAGTTTTGCAGTACGGGAATTTGTGGTTTTGATGAAATTGCTCTGTTGAGAAAAGATAATTTATTTTGAAGGTTTGGGGTGAGTATCTGTACTTTCATATATATCTATTTGTTGTTGTAGTAGTGTATCTGGAAATGTGGAAAAAAGCAAGAAGAACAAAGCTTATAAGAAGCTTTTTGTAGCCAAAACTCCGTAAATATAAGTGCAATAATAGTTATTGTTCACGTTTTTTGTCCCGGATAAACTATGTGGAAAACTTGTTGATAAAAATGGGTACAAGTTGTGTATAAATGGTAATTAACAGTTATCCCCAATTTCATTCAAGAAATCCACGTTTTATCCCCGCGATATCCTCAGATACTTTCTCCCTGTTTTCCACAAGAGAACGGATCTTATCCACACCATGTATGATGGTTGTATGATCTCTTCCCCCCAATAAATTTCCTATTTCTACGTGTGTAACTCGCATTTCAACATAGAGTAGGTACATACAAACTTGTCGGGCACGAACCAAGGCAGCATCTCTTTTTGGACCCTTTAACTGAGTTGGCTTCACATGATAGAACTCACAAACAGCTTTAACGACATCATCACTATGGACATGTTCTTTCTTCTCCTCAACCATATGTCCCAATGCTTTTTCAGCCAGATCAAGATTTATTTCTGAATTATTTGTTGTTGCTTGGGTAATAATTCGAAGGAGTAATCCCTCGAGGCTTCTGGTATCTTCAGCGTTCTCAGCCATGAAAAGGGCAACGTCAGTGGGAAGTTCGTGACCAAACTTCTCTGCTTTCTTTTGTAGAATAGCGGTTTTTAGTTCCAAATCAGGCTTCCCGACGTCCACTGTTAATCCGCCTGCAAATCGAGAAGATAAACGTTTTTCAATTCTTTTAATTTCATGAGGAGGACGATCTGAGGTGAGACAGATTTGCGAACCGTTATCAATCAAAATATTAAACGTATGAAAAAGTTCTTCCTGCACCTTTTCCTTGCCTTCAATAAACTGAATATCATCAATGAGGAGTACAAACGCAGAACGAAAACGTTTTTTCATTTTTGCTGTATCATTATTTCTGATTGCTTCAACCACTTCATTGGTAAACTCCTCGCTTGTCGTATAGATAATTTTTCGTTGCGGCTGTTGTTGATAAGCACTGTTAGCAATGGCATGCATGAGATGTGTTTTTCCTACTCCAACGGGTCCGTAGATAAAGAGCGGATTGTATGACTGGCCGATCTTTTCTGCAACACGTTGTGCTGAGACAAAAGCAAGTTGATTTGTGGTTGAAACAGCAAAATTACTGAACGTAAAATCCGGACGGACACGTGGCAGGTGTCCCACCAACTGTTGTATAGGTTTTTCTTGACTTATTTTTTCATCAAAAAGAGGTGTCATTTTCTCTTTCTCTTTTTGTGCGTTTGGATTACTTTTGACAATAAAGATAAGATCAATATCTTTGGCGCTTAGTTGTTGCAACACAGTTTTTATTTGATCTGCAAATCGTTTTTGCAATAATCCTACCATGATTTGTGAAGGCGCTCCGATAGTCGCGATATCATCTTCAAAAGATACAAGAAAGGTTGGTTTGAGGATCGTGCCAAAATTACCTTCAGAAACAGTCTTTTTTAATTCAATGAGCACGTTTGTCCATACAACGGTGAGGTTTGATTCCATAGTCTTGTACCAGTCATTTAATAATGTGGATAACTTTTTGTCAAGTAGTAATGATTCCCATGGAACTTTTTCCAGAGTTATGATATACTTAGGCTCATGGAGCGATTAACCAAGGCAAAAAAATTAAAAAGAGTTCGCAAACACGGTTTCTTAACCCGAATGAAAACCCATGGTGGACAAAAAATGATTAAACGTCGACGCAGCCAATCCAGAAAAGTCTTAGCAGTTTCTCTCTAAACTTCATGTTAGCACGCGAATATCGTTTGCCGGCAACGGTAAAACTCACGAAAGCCCAATTTTTAAGGACTCCCCTTTTTAGTTTTAAATTTTCTAAAAATAATCTGCCCAAGAGTCGATTTGGCTTTGTCGTCAGAAAGTCAGTAGATAAACGTGCTGTAGCGAGAAATCGGATACGCAGACTCTTTCGTTCCTGCATTGAAGCATTGCAAAAAGATATTCTTCCCGGATATGATATGCTTTTTTTCTTGGAAAAAGGTATAATAGACAAACAACAAGCTGATTTATGTCAAGAACTGCAAACCACATTGAAACAAAAAGACCTGCTATAATGACCAACATACTTATTTCAATCCTGGGAGGTTATCAAAAAGTTTTGTCTCCCCTACTACATCAGATTTTGGGAGTCAAGACTGCATGCCGAATGCAACCAAGCTGTTCGGAATATGCACGAGAGACCATTGGGGAATATGGTTTCGGTAAAGGCGTTGTGCTTTCCCTACGGAGATTACTTAATTGTCAGCCATTTTTTACTATCTAATCTATGCAAGCTTTACTCGACATATTTAATATTTTACTTATCAATCCTATCTTGAATATTTTGGTAGCAATTTATCATGTGCTTATCATGATGCATATCCCGTCAGCTCTTGGCTTCTCAATAATCTTACTTACGGTGGTTATTCGCCTCATTTTATTTCCCCTGATGCATCATAGTCTCAAGCAACAGAAAAAGATGCAAGTACTAGCACCACACCTCAATAAATTGAAAGAAAAACACAAGGGAGATGCACAACGCATGCAGTCTGAACAAATGGCGCTTTATAAAGAACATGGTGTAAATCCTGCTTCAGGATGTCTTCCAATCCTTATCCAGTTCCCAATCCTAATTGCACTATACCAAGTTCTTCTAGGATCGGTATGTCTTTCAGCCCAAAATGCCAAGTCTTTATGTCTCCCTACGATAAACTCTATTAATGACCGTTTATATTTCGAAGGATTAAAGCTGCATCATTTGTGGGATACTACCTTTTTTGGCCTCTCTTTGGGAGATACACCAAAAGATCTATTCTCTCACGTGGGGGTAGCGATTATTCTGGTTGCCGTATTGACTGCAGTCTTACAATTAATCCAGTCAAGGATGATGATTCCATCCACTGCTGGAATGCCAAAAAAAGACACGAAAGATGACAAGCCAGATTTTGCCGCAACATTTCAATCCCAGTCCATGTATTTATTACCTCTCATGATTGGCTACTTCTCTTTCACTTTGCCTTTTGGATTATCTCTCTACTGGAATACTTTGACGATTTTTGGTATCATACAGCAGTACATCGCAGCAGGTTGGGGCGGGCTCGCTGATTGGTTCCCCTTCTTGAAGCCAAAAGAAGAAAGTAAATATAAATAATTATGGAAAAAGTAGCACTAAAAGCCAAAGAAAGAAAAGACGTAGAACAGCTGATTGAGAAATTGTTTGTACTCCTGGAGATCGAAGGAACTTTTGCTCTGGAAGAGCAAGAGGAAATTTTAGATATCATGATGGAAACCAAAGATACCGGTATTGTCATTGGTTACCATGGGGAAGTATTAGAATCTCTCCAGTTACTTCTTTCGTTAGCAATTGCCAAAAAGCTTGGACGATTTGTTCGGGTTTCAATCGAGGTGGACGGCTACAAAAAGAACCGCACCGAATATCTCCACAACCTTGCTATCCAAGTCAAAGAAAAAGCTCTTTCAGAAAATCATGAACAAGTCTTGTCTTCTCTCAAATCTTGGGAACGACGCATAATTCATCTTTTCCTCCAAAATGATGAACAAGTCACCTCAGATTCAACCGGGGAAGGAAAAGATCGGGTTTTGGTTATTAAACCCAGCGAGTAAAATCGAGAGTCTCCTGCTCACACTTTTCTTTTTATTCCTCCCTACTCAACTTGGCAAACATTTTTGGCCAGACTTCTCAGTAGTTTCCGGTATAAGAATTGATTATCTCTCCCCCACTTTTTATTTTACTGACTTCTTATTACTTTCCCTTTTTATTGCTGCAGGTTTGCGTTTACTCTTTACGAGGACTTTTAGATTAGGGTTTCGTAAAAGCTCTTTCATTACGGCTTTTGTAATCATCCTTTTCCTAGTGCTCAATTGTATTTTTTCATCCCGGCCACTCCTTAGCCTGTATGGCATGAGTAAGTATCTTGAATTGTTTCTGCTCAGTTTTTATCTTGCAAGAACAATCAAGAGAGTTTCTCAAATAAAAAAAATTGCGCTATTTTTTGCGATCAGTGCCACTGCGCAGTCAATTCTTGCCATACTACAATATATCCATCAAGGCTCTTTAAATGGTATCATTTATTTTTTTGGTGAACGAAACTTCACAGGTGTCACACCCGGGATTGCAAATGTCTCTTTGAATGGTGACTTGATTCTTCGTCCTTATGCTACGTTCCCACATCCTAATGTACTCGCGGGGTATTTATTGCTTGCGATTCTTTTTGTTTGGTTTTTTCTTCGGCAAACTTCAACACTATGGTTGCAGCTGTTTTCGGCAGGAAGTTTGGTGCTATGCAGTGTTGCATTGTTACTTACGTTTAGTCGCTTCGCAATTGCTCTGTGGATCATTTTTCTCCTTTGCATTCTTATTCGATTGGTGTTTAGTACATTACAAACAGCGAAACAAAAGCTGGCGATTACCTTAATTGTCATTATTGGTTTAGGGGTAGTTTATTTGTTGCCACTTTCACACGAGCTTTTTGCGAGATTTGCCCAAACATCTTTTAGTGAAGAGTCCGTGGTGCAACGAACCGAATTAATAGCTTCATCATTGATTCTCCTGCGACAGCATCCATTTATTGGTGTCGGATTGTATAATTTTATGCCTTCGCTTGCGCCTTTGCAAAAACCAATGCCCTTGGGTCTTTATTTGCAACCTGTTCATAACATTTTTCTTCTCATTGTTTCAGAGCTGGGTATTCTCGGTTTCGTTCTATTTCTTTGTCTCTTGGTTCTCTCCTTTCAAAGAATTCTCCAGTTGGAGAAGCGCGTGAGAAACTTCTTACTACTTGCTTTATCAACAATTCTTTTGATAGGAATGTTTGATCATTATTGGCTAACGCTTCAACAAGGACAATTATTGTTTGCAGTGATCTTGGGATTAAGCTGGGCAAAGTATCAAAAAGCGGATTATTAGTTTTCAGGTATAATGACTGCATGTGGTTTGTTCTCAGTCTCGCATCTGTCCTTTTACTTGCTTCAGCTGAATTACTGCAACAACGTCTTCTTGGGAAAACAAATGCTTTTACTGAACGAACGAGTGCTGTCCTCACGTTCTTCTTCCAATCGCTTCTTACTGTGCCGATACTTCTCTTAACACCGTCTGCAAAAGTTTTTTTGTGGTTTTTCAACCAGCGATTTTTCCAAAACTCTTGGCTGTTACCTCACTTGCCTCAATAGCAATGATTTTCTATTTGAGAAGTTTTAAAGTAAAAAATATAAGTTTTTCTTCGATTTTTGGTTCTGTCTCTATTTTGGTAGCGACAACTCTGGGAATTATTGTCTTTAACGAAAGTATTCATCCTCTAAAATTTGTGGGAATTCTTTTAGTTCTTTGCGCAATTGTTATGCTGAATTACAGAAATGTTCATTTGGAACGAAACCATTTTTTCAGTTTGATTTCAGGACTCATTTTCGGAATCTGTTATACGTTGGATAAAAGCATCTTGCAGTCGGTAAGTACGTTGGTCTATATGTTTTGGACATTTCTTTTCGCTGCATTGTTTGGATTTCTTTTACAACCCAAAAATATTATTGATTCCGTGAGAGGAAAAAAGCTTAGTGCATATAAATTGGTTGTGCTATCTGGTACCTGCTATTTTCTTTACAATGTTTGTACGTTCTCTGCATATCGTTTTGGCGGAGAGGTGGGGAGAGTGGATGCCATAAATAATACCGCTGTTTTCTTTTTCATTCTTTTTGAGTATTTCATTCTCTCACATAAAATAGCAGTAAGACGAAAAATTGTAGCAGCAGTTATCGCTTACGTTGGAGTTGCTATCCTTGGTTTCTTTTAACTAAGAATTACTTTTGGTATACTCCCCTTATGCACTTGATTCTCCCCTCGATGAAGTATAAGGATAGTTATCTTGATGCTTTAGAAGAATATCTTCAATTAGATGCTGATGATCGTTTGGATGTTCTGGTACTTAATCCAAAATCCCTGGAAAAAGATTTTCAAACATATATTACCCAGTTGCATGAAGAATCTGAAGGAAAACATTTACCACAAGGATATGTTCCGCAGACCACCTATTGGTTGGTTGATGGCGATGAATTTATTGGCAGAGTGAGTATTCGTCATACCTTAACCCCGGAGTTGCTACGAATTGGTGGACACATCGGTTATGACATTCGGCCTTCTGAACGCGGACGTGGTTATGGAACGAAAATCCTAGAACTTGTCTTGCCAAAAGCAAAAGAATTAGGAATTCCTAAAGCGCTTGTCACCTGTAATGATACAAACCTCGGTTCAAAGAAAATCATTGAGGCCAATGGGGGAGTTTTTGAAAATAGTGAATCACAAGGAAATGGTCTCCCACGAAAGCTTCGATATTGGATAACTTTAAAATTGCAATCTATATAATAGTCAACTCCCAAATAGTACGGTGTCAAAAAGCAAGTGTTATTTCAGTTTAGCTTTGATCTATATGATATTTTTTCCATAGTTATCCCTTCACGATTCTATTCGTGCTTTTTCATTTCTCT
>JBBSGT010000016.1:0-27484 GCA_038253825.1 Candidatus Levyibacteriota bacterium | reverse complement strand
TGTCTGGAATACGACAAAAGACAAACTGTCAAACAACCAGGATAAAAATTTTGAGGAGACAAAACAAAAATTTATACAGCTAACGAATAACCAATTTTTCCCCTATCAAATCTGACATTCTGTTTTGCGGTTGCTATATAACTGGAGTAGAATAGTGGAGATAAAACAACAATGAAACAACTTGAGCAAACTTATATTATCAAAGCGCCAGTCGCCAAAGTTTGGCAAGCACTTACGGATGCCTCAGTTGCTGAGCAATGGGGAGCAGGTCCAGCTGAAGTAGATGCTCATGAAGGGGGCAAATTTAGTTACTGGGATGGGGACATTCATGGCATAAATACGAAAATTATTCCTGAAAAACTTTTGGAACAAGATTGGTATGGTCACGACAATCCAGAATGGAAATATACTGTTCGATTTACCTTCGAAGAAAATGGTGATACTTCAACGGTATATATGGTCTATGCAGGTAATATTATAGACGAGCAGAAAGATATTAATGACTGGCAAGAATACTATTTTGACCCCATTAAAAAATTGCTCGAATAGTAATCTTTGAACCCTGGAGAGCAATCTTTGCCCTGAGCTCAATCTTAAACGAACTATGGGAACATACAATGGTAAAAGCTTTTTCTCATGGACATAGGGAAAGAGATAGTAATCAAATGTAATTATAGACATTTTAAGGTCAAGGTTTTATTGATGGGGGGAATATATGTTAATACTGCATCTTTCTCATTCATTTTTTCCACTTTTTTCATGACAGTCTTAATCGTTTTTCCAGACGCTAGAATTTTCGTTTCTTCCTTATTCGTGATTATATATTTGTCCGAATGCTTTGCAAGCTCTTCTAACGGTATCATGATAGATTCATCTTATCAAATACAAAAAGCCTTGACAAGGATAAAGTGTATATGATATAAAGAACAAGCTCTCATTTTACATGAAGATACAAGGGGATTCCCGGCGTATCTTCTATTTCATGTTTAGAGTACCCTGCCGACCAAACTCACGATGCCAAAGCAATTAGATGTAACCAACACAACTGATATTCGCCAAAACTGGGGGAAAGACTACAAAGACTTACCAAAACTAGATCTTTTGGCGATTCAAAAAGCATCGTACAAACTTTTCCAAGAAAAGGGAATTGGTGAAATTCTTCAAGAAGTATCTTCAGTTGAAGACTTCACTGGTAAGAACTGGATGCTTACTTTCCATGAACACAAAATTGGTAAACCTACTAACGATCCTGAAATAGCACTTGTCAAAGGCTTGACATACAATGCTCCGTTAACAGTTGGTGTCACACTCACAAATAAAAAGACCAATGAAACGCATGACGCAGAAGTTTTCTTGGGAGATATTCCTCAGATGACAACCCGTGGAACATTTGTTGTCAATGGTATTGAGCGCGCGGTTGTTAATCAGCTCGTTCGTTCTTCAGGTGTTTTCTTCACCGGAACACAAGACCCTATCACTGGAAAGACCTTGTATTCAACAGAAATCCGACCAGTTCATGGTTCATGGCTTGAATTTGCGACAACTCGTTACGGCACAATAACCGTGAAGATTGACCGCCGCAGAAAGTTCTTGGCAACAACCTTCCTCAGGGCTCTGGGGATCTCAGATAACGAAGCAATCAAAGCAAAGTTCAAAGATATCGCAGGAGAAAGTGGGGAAGCCTTGATAACAAACACATTGCAAAAAGATGAAACTACCAACGAAACTGAAGCTTTAATTGAAATCTTCCGAAAGATGCATCCGGGAGAACCAGTTGTTCTTGATAAAGTTCGTGAATACTTTACCAATCTTTTCTTTAACAACCGACGCTATGATCTCGGGGTCGTCGGTCGGTACAAAATCAACAAACGTTTGAAAAATGTTCCAAATTTTGTACAGTCCGAAGAGCACGTCCTCGCACTTGATGATATTATCGCGACACTAGCCTATCTTATGATGCTTGAAGATGGTAAGGGAACAACTGATGACATCGACAGTCTTTCCAACCGACGTGTCCGAAGTGTCGGAGAATTGGTGGCGCTCAACGCATTCCGAGTTGGAGTTCTTCGAGTTGAGCGAAGTATTAAGGAAAGAATGTCACTTCTCCAAGCTGACGTGCCGGTTACCGTCGGTAACCTTATTAACGCACGTCCGATTATGGCGGCAATTAACGAATTCTTCCGTACCTCACAGCTCTCCACAATTCTTGACCAAACCAATCCACTTTCAGAAATCGACAACTTAAATCGTCTGACTGTTATGGGAACCGGTGGTATCTCCCGAGAGCGCGCAGCCTTCTCCATTCGTGATATAAACAGTTCACAATATGGTCGTATTGATCCTATCCGAAGTCCTGAAGGTCCAAACATTGGTTTGGTTACCTATTTTGCTCTTTATTCTCGCGTAAATGAATACGGATTCTTGGAATCACCATACAAAAAAGTTATCAAAGACGGTAAAAAAGTGCGTGTCAGTAATGAAGTTGTTTATATAACTGCAGATGACGAAGCAGATGCATACATCACACACGCAAGTATTAACATCTCAGAAGATGGTGAAATTCTTGATGAGCGTGTGCCTGTTCGCCATCGAGGTGACTTTAGTGAAATTGATCGCGAAATGATCCAATACATTGACGTCGTTCCTCGCCAAGTTGTCGGAACATCAGCGTCTTTGATTCCATTCATCGCTCATGACGAAGCGAACCGTGCACTGATGGGAACGCACATGCAGTGTCAAGCGGTGCCACTTATCAACCCACAAAGTCCAGTCGTTGGCACAGGTATGGAAGCCGCAATCTCAAGTGTCATGGGTCGGGTTATCCACGCTCCTTTTGACGGAAGAATTGCATATGCAGATTCTGATAAAGTTATTCTGGAAGGCAAGAATGTTAATGACAAAGTTACCTTTAATGTGGAGACATTTGATCGAACTTCAGCAGCAACAGCATATACACAGCGAACGCTCGTTTCAGAAGGACAAGTTGTCAAACAAGGCGATGTCTTAATCGACGGTCCTTCAAGTGAGAAAGGAGAACTTGCTTTGGGTCGTAATTTGCTGATCGCTTATGCTTCACTTGACGGGTTGGGCTATGAAGACGCGATCGTTATCTCAGACAACTTAGTCAAAGAAAATGTGCTTTCAAGTATGCATATTGAAAAATATGAAGCTGCAGTTGTCGAAACCAAACTCGGACCTGAAGAAACAACTCGCGATATTCCAAATGTCTCTGAAGAAGATCTCGCTAATTTGGACGAAACCGGTATTGTCGTTCTTGGTTCTGAAGTTTCACCGGGGGATATCTTGGTCGGTAAGATCGCGCCAAAAGGTGAGACTGAATTGACGGCTGAAGAACGATTACTCCGAGCAATCTTTGGTGAGCAAGCACGTGAAGTCCGAGACACGAGTCTTCGAATGCCTCACGGTGAGCGAGGGACAGTAATCTCAATCCAAATGCTTGATCGCAAAGCAGGCGACGAATTGGACCCTGGAACAATGCGAAAAGTTATCGTTGAAGTTGCACAACTTCGCCACGTTTCAGTTGGAGATAAGTTAGCAGGACGTCACGGAAACAAAGGTATTATTTCTCGAATCCTTCCGATTGCTGATATGCCACATCTGGATGACGGTACGCCGATCGATATCATCATTTCACCAGTGTCTATCTTGGCTCGTATGAACTTGGGACAGATTTTGGAGGCACATCTCGGATTTGCAGCACAAAGACTTGGTATTAAAGTCGGTGCGCCGGCATTTGAGAAGATTGATGAGTCGCGAATGATTGATTTGCTCGTACAAGCAGGCCTTCCTGTGAACGGAAAAGTACAGCTTATCGATGGAAAGACCGGAATACCATTTGAAAATCCAGTGGTCGTTGGTATAGAATACATCATGAAGCTTATCCACATGGTTGAAGATAAGACGCATGCTCGTTCAACCGGACCATACTCACTTGTTACCCAGCAACCACTTGGAGGTAAAGCACAAATGGGTGGTCAGAGACTTGGGGAAATGGAAGTTTGGGCTCTTGAAGCTCACCGAGCACGATATATCTTGCAGGAAATGTTGACGATTAAATCAGATGATGTCGTCGGCCGAGCAAAAGCTTTCGAAGCGATTGTTAAGGGAACAGATATCCCAACACCAAAAGTTCCGGAATCATTCAAGGTTTTAATTAAAGAATTGCAGTCACTTGGTTTGAATGTCGTTCCGATGGGAGCGATTGCTGAGAAGGAAGAAGTTGTGGAAAAAGCTGAAGACGTTGCAGAATCAGTAAAAGCTGAAGTCAAAGATTTGGAAGTTTCACTTGATGCAGTTACTGTTCCCGAAGTAGAAGCTGAACCAGCAGATAGTGATCTGACAGCTGAAGAAGCATTAACAGAAGAAAGTAAAGAACAAACAGAAACGAGTGGTAAAGTAGATTAATGATTAAAGAATAAAGAGATCATTAATCGTTGTTCAACATAAAAAGTTATGGATAAGAAAAACAAAAATTTATTAAAAGATCTTAACATTGCTGACTTTAAGTCACTCAAACTCTTATTGGCCAAAAATGAAGATATTATGAATTGGTCATACGGAGAAGTGACCAAGCCTGAAACGATTAATTATCGTACACTTCGACCAGAAAAAGACGGTCTCTTTGACGAGAGAATATTTGGTCCTACGAAAGACTGGGAATGTTATTGTGGGAAATACAAAAGAATCCGTTACCGAGGAATCGTCTGTGACAAATGTGGTGTTGAAGTGACACTCTCTCGTGTGCGACGCGAAAGACTTGGTCACATCACCCTTGCATCACCCGTTGCGCACGTATGGTTTTTCAAAGGGGCATCAAGCGCACTCTCACTTTTGCTCGACGTCCAGCAAAAGAGTCTTGAATCAATCATTTACTATGCTTCCTATTTGTTAACCAATATTGATGAAGCGAAGAAAAAAGAAGCTCTCGAAACATTTGTTGATACCATTACTAAGCGAAAAGATGGCTTGCAAGAGCGATTGGATACAGAGACTGAAAAGATCAACAAGGAAGCTGAAGAGAAGAAAAAAGAAGCAACAGCAAAGAAGAGTTCACCTGAACAGCGTCAATTGATCGAACAAGAAATTGATCTCTCAGTAAGACAGCGTTTGACTCGAACTTCAGAATCACTCGAAAACGAATCAAAGAAGCTTGATGAAATTGCTGATACGTTCACCAAACTCTTAAAGAGTCTTCGTGTCGGAAGTGTTTTGTCTGAAGACGAATACTTTAAATTGCTTGAATATGATATACCGATTTTCTTTACGATCAAAACCGGTTCAGAAGCTTTGCTCGACGTAGTCAGTCGACTTGATATCCCAACCTTGATTGCCAATCTCCGAACTGAAGCTGAAAAAGCAAGTTCACAGCGCTATCTCAGAATTGTAAAGCGACTACGACTTCTTGAAAACATGCGAAAAGCAGATGTGACACCGGCTGCGATGATTACGAGTGTTTTGCCAGTTATCCCACCAGACCTTCGTCCGATGGTACAGCTTTCAGGTGGACGTTTTGCGACTTCTGATTTGAATGATTTGTATCGCCGTGTAATCAATCGAAACAACCGTTTGAAGCATCTTTTGTCTTTGGGTGCTCCTGAAATCATTCTTCGAAACGAAAAGAGAATGCTTCAAGAATCAGTTGACGCGTTAATCGATTCGTCACAACGAAGTAGTCAGAGTCTTTCATCAACGTTGCGTTCCCTTTCAGACATGCTTCGAGGTAAGCAAGGTCGATTCCGACAAAACCTGCTTGGAAAGCGTGTTGATTACTCAGGACGTTCTGTTATCGTTGTGGGGCCTGAACTGAAATTGAATCAATGTGGCCTTCCAAAAGAAATGGCCTTGGAAATGTTTAAACCATTCATTCTTCGTGAAGTTATCGTCAGAGGTCTTGCTACCAACATTAAATCAGCAAAGCGCTACATCGAAAAGCGGCCACCAGAAGTGTTTGATATCTTGGAAGAAATCACAAAGAATCACCCAGTTCTTTTGAACCGTGCTCCTACTTTGCACAAACTCGGTATTCAGGCATTCTATCCTGTTTTGATCGAAGGTGCAGCGATTCAGCTTCACCCATGCGTGTGTGCTGGTTACAACGCTGACTTTGATGGTGACCAAATGGCTGTTCATATCCCATTGTCCCAAAAAGCACAAGAAGAAGCGATCGAACTGATGATGCCAAACCACAACTTGCTCAAGCCTGCAAGTGGTGACCCTATCACGTTGCCAAACAAAGAAATGGCAACTGGTACGTACTACTTAACAACGATTGACGAAAGTCTCAGGAAGAGTGAAGAAGACCAACCACACTTTAGTAACACAAATTCAGCACTTATGGCATTTGATATGGATAAGATACGCATGCGTGAGCCAGTCCAGGTTCGTGTCACTGATCACAAAGGTAATGTTTCAGTTATCGAAACAACTGTCGGCCGAATTCGTTTGAACGAACTTTTGCCTGAAGACTTTGGTTACGTCAACGAGAGTGTTAATGCCGGTGGTATTAAGAAAATCATTATCCGCTCAATGAAACTTTACTCAGGTGATGTCGTTGCAGCACTTATCGACAAGATTAAGAGTCTTGGATTCTACGGAGCAACGATCTCAGGTATCAGTGTGGCTGTATTTGATAACGAAATTGTTCCTGAAAAAGATAAGATGATTGGTGAAGGTGATAAGAAAGTCAAACTTATTGACGAAGAATATAAGCAAGGTTTGATCACACTTTCTGAAAAGAAAAGACTGAGTAATGATGTTTGGATGAAAGTTACCAATGAAGTCGGAGACTTAACATGGAAAGCTTTGAAACCATCCAACCCAATCAAAATCAGTATTGATTCAGGAGGATCTCGTGCAGGTCTCGAACAACTCAAACAGCTTTCAGCGCTTCGTGGACTTATCGTTGATCCTATGGGTAAAATCGTTGAACTTCCTGTTAAATCAAACTTCCGTGAAGGTCTTTCAATCTTTGAATATGTTGCTTCTGCTCGTGGATCTCGAAAAGGTTTGACTGATTCGGCTCTTAAGACTGCTAACGCTGGATACTTGACACGACGTCTTGTTGATGTGGCTCACGAAGTTATCATCCGAGAAGAAGATTGTGGCACAACCAACGGTATCCAAATTGTCCGCGGTGAAAAAGAAAGAACACCTGCATTTACTGACCGCTTGATGGGTCGTGTGCTCGCAGAAAACGCACTTTCGAAATCAAAGAAAGTCGTTATCAAAGCTGGTGAAGAAGTTAACGAAGAAAACGCAAATCTTCTTGAAGAAAATGAAGTTGAAGAAGTAATGCTTCGATCACCTTTGACTTGCGCGCTTCCATACGGACTCTGTGCCTCATGTTACGGATGGGATCTTTCAACCAAGAAGCGAATTGGTCTCGGTGTTCCCGTCGGTGTTATGGCTGCACAAAGTATCGGTGAGCCTGGTACTCAGCTTACTATGCGTGTTCGCCACTATGGTGGAGTTGTTATGTCTGACGTGACCCAAGGTTTGCCACGTGTCGAAGAGCTTTTCGAAATGCGTACACCAAAGAACATGGCATCTGTCAGTGAAATCACCGGTAAAGTGAAGCTTGAAGCTACTGATGAAGGAACACATATCCATGTTAAGAACACAAAGATCAAACCAATCGAATCAAAAGAATACTTTGTTCCATTGTCTGCCACCCTCCGGGTGCAAGACGGTGAAGAAATCAACGCCGGTACACCACTTGCAGAAGGTGATTTGGATCCAAAAGAAGTATTAAAGATCGGTGGACTCCTGATGGTTCAACGCTACTTGATCACTGAAGTTCAGAAGGTTTACGAATCACAAGGTATAGGTATTAGTGACAAACACTTTGAAGTCATAATACGCAAGATGTCTGACAAGATCATTGTCGAGAGCGTTGGAGACACAGCACTTATCCCTGGCGATTACGTCACCAAAGCTCGATTTGAAGAAATGAATGCAGAAGTTTTGTCTGAAGGTGGAGAACCTGCGACTGGTCGCCAAGTTATCTTGGGTATTACCAAATCAGCGCTGTTCTCAGACTCATGGCTCTCAGCTGCTTCCTTCCAAGAAACAACCAAAGTCTTAACAGAAGCCGCACTTGAAGGTCGTGTCGATAAGCTTCTCGGTTTGAAAGAAAACGTTATTATCGGTCGATTGATCCCGGTTGCCGGTATGAGTGGAGAAATGGAAACCGAAGTAGAATCTGGTGAAGCACCAAGTGGAGAATCAGAAGGAAGTACAACGCCTGAACCAGTTGCGCAAGAACAACCAGAAGCAATACCTGCAAAAACAGTATAAAGTATTAAGAAGTAAGTATTAAGTATACTGAAGTTTGAATTTTCGAAGGTAAAATATGTTATAATAGCAAAACTTATGCCAACACTATCACAGTTAGCAAAAAGAGGAAGAGATAAAAGAATCAAAAAGACTCGGTCGACTGCGTTAAAACGATTATTTAACTCAAAAGACCGATCTTACTCTGATGCAGATTCACCACAAAAGCGTGGTGTGGTAACGCTGGTTAAGACCATGACACCAAAAAAACCGAACTCAGCGCTTCGAAAAGTTGCTCGCATAAAGCTTTCTAACAAAATGGAAGTTACGGCCTATATCCAGGGTGAAGGTCATACACTTTCAGAACATGGAATCGTTCTTATCAGGGGCGGTCGTGTTCGTGACCTGCCGGGCGTAAAATATCATGCAGTTCGTGGTAAATATGATTTATTAGGTGTAGACAAACGAAAGAACGCTCGAAGTATTTACGGAACCAAAATGCAGAAGGCAGCTGCATAGTTTAACCCTTTATGAGACACGCAAAAGTACAAAAAAGACAAATTAATCCTGATACTGTTTATAACAACATTGTTGTTGCCAAGCTTATCAACTACATCATGCGCGACGGCAAAAAAACTGTAGCTCAAACGCAAGTTTATAAAGCCTTTGAACTTGTCCAAGAAAAAGGTGAAGAACCGCTAAGAGCTTTTGAAAAAGCAATGCAAAATGTCGGTCCAAAAGTTGAAGTAAAAGCTCGACGTATCGGTGGTGCGAACTACCAAGTTCCAGTTGAGGTCAGACATGAGCGACGTTTAGCGCTTGGACTTCGTTGGATCATCGATGCAGCTCGTAAACGACCCAACAAAGAATATCACACCTTTGCTGAAAAATTAGCTGCAGAACTCATGGATGCGCTTCAAAACCAAGGAGAAGCTATCCGAAAGCGAGAAATCGCCCTCAAACAAGCCGAGGCCAACAAAGCCTTTGGCCACTTCCGTTGGTAAATAATCCCCAGTTCTTGATATTGTTTTCAATTAATAGATTTGCTATAGTGAAGGCACAAAAGGAGCAGTTATGGCAAAAGTATTAAATTTCCGTGTTATTATTGAGCAAGATGAGGATGGGGTGTTTGTCGCCTCTGTACCTGCATTGCCTGGATGTCATGCGCAAGGAGACACATATGAAGATGCAGTTGCTAATGTACAAGAAACAATAGAGCTCTGCTTGGAAGTAGCAAAGGAAAATAAAGCCTATGCTGATAAAATTGATTGGGAGGGCGTAGAAAGTGCGAAAACCCGATTTCTCGGTATCACAGAAGTTCCAGTGAAGTTTGGCATTTCTTCATGAGTAGTTTATCTCCTATAAAAGCAAGATTATTGATAAAAATTCTTACGAAATTGGGATTTTCTCAAATACGTCAGAAAGGAAGTCATGTATTTTTTGCTCACGCTGATGGCAGAAATACTGTTATTCCAGTTCATCCTTCCAAACAAGTTGGAAAAGGTCT
The DNA here is from genome assembly GCA_038253825.1 of Candidatus Levyibacteriota bacterium. GTDB lineage: Bacteria > Patescibacteriota > Microgenomatia > Levybacterales > UBA12049 > JACDET01. The sequence continues at coordinate 17,685 of JBBSGT010000016.1, read as the reverse complement.
CCTTCGGTCCATTCTTAATGATATTAATCTTTCACCAGAAGAGTTTAAGAAAATGATATAAATTATGGCACAAGATCAACTTTTTTACGTGGGGCAGAAGGCAGTTATTGAAAAAGATGGGAAAGTCCTCATACTGAATATTCCTCTTATCGGAGCAGATCTACCCGGTGGTAAAATTCAAATTGGAGAATTTGATTTTGGAATTTCTTTAAAACGGGAAGTATTGGAAGAAACAGGTTTGGTAGTCACAATACGTGAGCCTGTTACTACCGGCTATTTCAAATTTCATCCTCGCGTTATCAAACAAAAGAAAAGTGATTATGTTTTTATTGTTGCCTATGTTGCTGATTATCGTTCAGGAGAAGTTGTCCTCAGTGCTGAACATGAATCGTATCTCTGGGTTTCAGAGCAGGATTATCAGACAATTGATGATAAAAACGGACTCATAAAGAAGCTTCTCACGGTTTATTTTGACAAGAAAAAAACTTCAAAGTAAGATATCCCTTTCTTGACCTCGTATGCTATCATATGTGGATTATGATTGAGCAGCAGGAGAATTGGCCTTCTCTTTATGACAGTGAAGATTTACGTGAAGAAATGGGTCGTGTAGATTCATTGGCTAAATTCATAGCTTTAGTACATGATGAATTGCCTCATGTTCCAGTTCAAGCATTTCTTTATGACTTTGGAGCTCAACTTGATCTGTTGGCACTGATGGAAGCGTATTCACACCATACCCGAAGTGATAAAGAACCTTCCGTTGTCATTTTGAAAAAACCTGGAGAGACAGATTCCGGTACAAAGACTATTGGCGGAACCACCGCAATTGAACCCTATAGATTTCGATTAGATGATAAGGAACACATATATTTCTTTAACCAAATTCCTCAAGGTGAGTCTCTTACTCTGCGTTTTATGGATCCAGAGACCCAAATTTTTCCTAAACCACAGAGTCATGTAACTGTATATCCTTTAAATAGAGTTCCGAGAAATGAAGGTCACGCACAACGTTATAATTACAGAACCGGTGTATGGGAAGCAAGTGGTCAAGGTATATTTCGAGGAGAAGGAATAGGTAATTTACGGATGAATAAGCTTCATTTACCACGAGTCTATGGTGAAAGACCTACTGATTAATCGTAATATCCAATATCTTATCATCAACCTGCATTTGATTTACCACATCCATACCGCTGGTGACTATGCCAAAATTAGTGTATTTTTGATTGAGCCAGGCAGCATCTGTTTTGACAATAAAGAATTGGGAATCATTTGAGATGATTTGTCCTGCTTGATTCTGAATGCCTGCAACACCGAGGGAGCCTGCCACGAATGGGACTGCATTAAGTTCTGTTTGTACCAAGATTCCACCTGTACCATCACCTTTGGGATCGCCACCTTGGACAACCCAATCTTCAACTCGGTGGAATTTTAGACCTTTGTAAAAACCATTTTTTGACTTATTAAGGAAATTTTGGATTTCTCTGGGAGCATCTTTACCGTCCAGAGTTACATTGATATTTCCTTTTGTCGTTTTGATAACAGCAGAATATGAAGCGTTAACGCCTTCTTCAACGCCAAAAGTTGGCATCACTTGTTGCTGTTGCCCTTGGGTCTGTGCGCCTGCGACTTGTGATTTGGCCGGCGAAGGTGTCAGGAGCCGAAAGGTACTTGCATCCGGTGGTAGTGTCGGCACTGTCGTTGCGCTCTTGCCACCTGTACCATTTTGGGTAATGATGATAATTGCGAGAAAGATAAAAATAAGAACAAAGACCATACCAATATGAAACTTATTCATAGGCTCTATTTTATCACAGATTTTTTGTTATGCACCATGAAGGTTTTTTGCACTCTGAACCTAAATAGGCTACAATAAGGCACATGCATGAACAAACACATATCAGAAATTTTGCAATAATTGCCCATATCGACCACGGGAAGTCTACCTTGTCTGATCGATTTTTGGAAGTTACCAAGACAATTGCCAAGGAAAAATTGCAAGAGCAATTTCTTGACCAAAATGTTATCAGCCGAAAAAGAGGAATTACTATCAAGCTGGCGCCGGTTCGCATGGAATATACCCAGGACGCGACGAGGTATCAGCTTAACTTGATTGATACGCCAGGCCATGTGGATTTTTCTTATGAAGTGTCTCGAACTCTTGCAGCTTGTGAAGGTGCAGTTTTACTTGTCGATGCGACCCAAGGTATCCAAGCACAAACTGTTGCCCATTATCAGGTCGCCAAAAAAGAAGGCCTGGTTATGATTCCTGTCTTAAATAAAATCGATCTTCCCAACGCGCAGACAGAAGCTGTCGTTAAAGAGCTTGAAAATTTTGGTTTTACTCGAGATGAAATGCTATTTATCTCAGCCAAGACTGGTGAAAATGTGGATTTGCTGCTGAGACGAATTGTTGAAAAGATTCCTCCTCCCAAAGGAAATATCGAGGCACCGCTTCGGGCATTGATCTTTGATGCGGTATATGACGAATACAGAGGTGTTATCTCCTATATCAGGGTTGTGGATGGGAGCGTAAAAAAAGGTGATACCGTCCAGTTCTATCAGAATAAATTAAAAACACCGATTGTTGAAGCTGGGATTTTTACACCGTTTTTGAAAGAAACAGATGAACTGCGGACTGGAGAAATCGGTTATCTCGCAGGTGGTATCAAAGATATTCGTCAAGCAAGAGTTGGAGATACCATTATTGCAGACGGAAGTTCTGTTCAATCGCTTCCCGGCTATGTCACACCCAAACCTATGGTCTTTTTCGGTATGTATCCCAAAGTTTCGGATGACTATCCTGAACTGAAAGAAGCACTCGGCAAACTTGAATTAAACGATACAGCGCTTACCTATACTGATGAATATTCTGCATATCTAGGAAGTGGTTTTCGAGTTGGCTTTCTAGGGTTGTTGCATGCGGATATTGTCAAAGAGCGTCTCAAGCAAGAGTTTGACCTCGATCTCCTCCTTACTATGCCGCAAGTACTCTATGAAACTCGTGAAGACGGTGAAATCTATGAACCATATATGCTGCTCAATGTCTATGTCCCGGCAGAATATGTCGGCAATGTGATGTCAGTTTGCCAAAAGAAAAAAGGTCATCTTTTAGACATGCAGTATCACGAAGCATATGCGGTTCTCTCCTACGAAATGCCGTACAGTATGTTCATCCGAGGTCTCGCCGGAGAAATAAAATCAGTGACAGCAGGCTATGGCAGTATTGATTATGAATTAACTGATTACCAGCAAGCTGATTTGGTAAAACTCGAAATTCTTATCAATACCAACCCGATTGATGTACTCTCAGAACTTGTCTATAAAGACGAAGCAACCTATGTGGCAAGGCAGAAATCAGAGAAGTTAAAAGACTCACTCGACCGTCAGCAATTTCGCCAAATTATCCAAGCAACGGTCAACAATCAAATTGTTGCCCGAGAGGAAATTCCGCCATTCCGAAAAGACGTTCTTGCCAAAATGAGTGGTGGAGACAGAACACGAAAAGATAAATTGCTGGAAGCGCAGAAAAAGGGAAAGAAGAAAATGATTCAAACCGGAAAAGTAGAACTCCCCCAGTCAGCACTGTTTTCAATGATTTCGGATAGTAAATAATAGAGTATGTGAGTTTATATTACACTACAGCTATGACTGAATTTTTACCACTGAATGAGAGAGAAAATAATTCCTCAAGTATGGAAATTAATCCTCGTGGTGCACGTATTGAATCCTTAATCCTTGGAGGGCATCAATTACTTAGCAAAGTAAGCAGAGGGGATGGAAAAGAAGCTTCGACGCATCCTTGTACTCCGATTTTTGGTCCAGATGGACAAAAGCGTTTTGGATTATCTCAACATGGTGATGCAAGAAAGGATGACTGGGCTGTAATTACAAGTCAACCAAATTTGGTGGAACTTGCATATGAGATTAGTGATGGAACGTATCCACCAGGTATGAAGGTACGTCAAAGGTTTGAACTAAAAGATGGATTATTTCAACTAGTAACAACGCATGAAAATGATAATGTGTCGGTAGCTATGCCAGTAAATCTTGCTGAACATTTTTATTGGCTTGCTCCACAAGGTTGGCATGGAGTAAAAGTAAATGGGATAGATGTAAGCAATGTAGTTTTAGAAGATCGAGCAATTCCTTGGGAAGACGATAATATTATAGAAATTTCTGGACAACCACGAATACGATTACAACAGCAGGGATTGCCTTATATGCAGGGGTGGGTAGGTGGAAAAGAAGATGATGAAGGAAATAAAATAAGTACTGATATGCGTTATGTTTGCTTAGAGGCATGTGAAGGGCCTGGAGAACGATTTGGATCAGATGCGAGTATGATTGGACCGAAGAGTTCAAGGACAACTGAAGTTGTTATTCGTCTTGCTGCCTGATCGCTTCTTATTTCTCTTTTATCGCCGTTAGTCCTGAGAGGAAAATGAGGATTCCTCCGATGGCTGTTGAAAGGACAATTGGCTGGTGGAGGAATAAGCTGCCCCAAATAGCGCCAAGTAATGGTTCGGTATATCCAAGTGTTGCTACTTCAAATGAGCGTAAATGCTTATATGTTCTACTCAATAAAATAATAGGGAGAGCTGTCCCTACAATTCCAAAAAATAAAATACCCCAAATATCATAAAGCGAAATGTTCATGCCTGAACTTGGGAGAAAAAGAACACTTCCCAGTGCTTGTCCTAAAACAAAAATAAAAGCTTGCTGCATACTCGAAACTTCTTTAATAAGTTTTCTTTGAATCACATTTTGCATCGCTGAGCAAATAGCTGCCACAAAAGCAAAAAGTGCACCGAGTGCAAAGATAGTTTGTCCTTGATGATCAAATTTGAGTAGTACCACAAGTCCTATAAAGCCAGTAATAATTGCAACAAAATGATTAAATGATGATTTTTCCTTTATAGCAATTGGTGCGATAAGTAATGCCAGCAGAGGTGCGAGGTTATGAATAATAAAAGCATCTGCGACAGGATAGATGGTGAGTGCCTTAAACCAAACAACGCCTTTGATAGCGGCAATGAGAAATAATCCGATAAGTGGCAGTGAGAAAGAAAAGTTGGGTAAACCATGTTTGGTAATGAAAAAGTAGAGATAAAGCAAACACAATCCTACAAGTGATCCAAAAACGACATAGACACTAATTGGAAGTTTCACAATATTAAAGAATATGGCAAGTGTACTCCAGAGTACAAATGCTGCAACACCTTCCAAAGCTGCATAGAATCTCTTATTTTGTCTATTCATATGGGGTATAATACGAAAAAGCGTTTAGCTTTACAATGAAAAATGTATGTATATACATAAGCAAAATATTAATTTAACTATTTTCTATACCGCCTCATATTTCGGTAAAAAGACCTATCAAAAACAATATGATTTAGTTCGTCGGACAATTGAGTCATTTGATGAACTAACACTTATTTCACCTGAAGCTGGTAATTATATGGATGCGTTGGATCAGCAGGATAAACAAAATATTACCGATCAGCAATTATTACACTATGAAGCAATCAAAGCTGGTATCCGTAAAGCGGACGCAACTATTATTGAAGTAAGTCATGAAGATTTACAATTGGGGCATGAAGTCTCCCTTGCACTTGCGCAGAAAAAACCGATTTTGTGTCTCTCAATCAATGAAGATTTTAGTAAACGTATCCATAATGACTATTTCTTTGGCGCAAAATACACTGAATCAAATGTCAAACCGATTATTCAAGACTTTCTCGCAAAAGTTCGTGAACGGTCACTTTCTAAACGATTTAATCTGTTTCTCTATCCAGAGCAGATCGAATACCTTGAAAAAGTCTCTAAGGAGCATAAGATGAATGTTTCAGAGTATATCCGAAGACTCATAAACCTGGATAAAAAAGCTGCTGAGCACAAGGGTTAAGTAGATCTTTAATTATTTAATAATTTTACCAAAAACGGAAATTGGTCATACTTTGGGTCCATGCCTTTACTGAAATGATTTTGGCCTTTGAGGATAATTAGTTCTCCATCTAGTTTCTCCTTTAAATATTTAGCTTGTTCTAAGGGGATATAGGGATCATTATCGGAATGAATCAACGTAATTTTTTTGACATGATGTTTGATCTTTTCATAATCCAAAGGTATCTTAAAAAGTTCTCTCAAACTCTCCCACCCCAAATCAGTATAAAAGGCGCCCACTAAGATAGCATGTTTAATGTATATTCCTTCAGGCAACGCTTGTAATAATCCAAGTATTGCCACAGCTCCTGATGAATGTCCGATCATGGTGGTTTCCTCATTAATGTGCGCGAATTCTTTTTGGGAAAAGAGAAATCTGTTGTAACGCTCAATATTTGGTTTATTCGCCTTAGGTAAATTGGGTGTCCAGACTTGCCAATCTTGTTGTTCGAGTTCTTTCCCCAACCACGGGAACCAATTATCTTTGGATGTGGCGTCGGTTCCATGTAAAATTAACGCATTCTTCATAGAGAAAGTATACCAGAAGGGAGAGATTGCCGCGTTGTGCTCGCAATAACAAATTGAAGATTAGAGAATAAAGAAGATTAGTCCTCCTCCGATGATCAGAGCAAGCGCTCCAAGTCCGGCCCCGATGGCAATTGCTGTCGATCCGGTTGGTGGCATAGTTGGGGTTGGGTTAGTTGGATTAGATCCTCCTCCCGTTGTTCCGCTTCCTGAGGCAGTTATGACGGTAATCGTTTGAGAACAAGTGGGTGATGGAACACTGACACCTCCTGCGCTATCTGTTAATAGTGATGTAGCCTGATACGTACCTGCACTATTGTACGTATGAGATGCTTGTACGTTTACTGAAGATGTACCGATACCTCCTGAATTGGTAACGTCACTTACCTGTCCATCTCCGAAGTTAAAGCTTACTTTGCTGACAGTTCCCGAGCTACTGGCATTGCCATTGGCAGTAAAGGTCAATGAGAACGGAGCAGCCCCTGTCGTAGCTCTGTCCACTGTCAAACTGCTACACACGGGCGGCGTTGTGGATGTGGCAACTGGAGGTGGTGTTGGCGAAACTACCGGAGGAGGAGGTGTCGGTGATGGCCCTGCTGTAGGGGTTGCAATCACGGTTGGCACAGCTGATGTAGATGCTGTGGGAGAACCATATCCTGCCCCTGCCCCGATAGCGATAGCGGCAGGTAACGGATTAAGCAAAACGTTTTCACTTGATTGGTCATTTGGCCCTGATGATAGTGCTTGTGTATTAGTAGTAAAGGTGACCATCGTTGGAGTTCCAGCAGTTGTCGTATTTAATGCGGTAAATGTCACAGTAGCCGCAGTTACTTTTTGTTGAATTGCTTTTGTTGGATCAGCACCAACCGACATGCTTACAGATATTTTCCCTGGTGTATAGACAGGCCCTTCAAGGACTGACGGGAAAGCAGTTGAATTTACTTTAAAGGCATCTGCTGAAGCAGTGGCAAGGACTGTTGGATCATATTGGATCTCCAGCTTTACATAATCAACCAAATTCTTGCCCGGATCAACAACGACGTCAAGTGGGATAGAATCCCCAACTGCCTTTTGTATAGGAGCTGCCGTGGTAGAGTCAGGGCTGAAAGAAAGATTGGTTGATTTTTCAGCGTGACTTCGAACTTCTTGCTGCTGTTGAAGAAGGTACACTGTAAGTGGAATACCGACAAGAAGAACAACGATAAATCCAACCAAAAAAAGCTTTCTTCCGTTAAATTTCATATACCTAATATCCGTCACAGAAAGTGCGGTAATTTTATCGTATAGAAGAATACAGGTTGTGTCAATAGGAGAGCAAGGGGGATTTTAGCCATAACCCAGCGAATTATGTTAGCAGTGTGAGAAATATACTTCTTATGCTATAGGCTATTGACGAAGAAAAAGGAGTGGTGTATACTTTAGCATATCAATGAAATGAGTGATAGCTCTTCTTTGAAAATATTGTTATGGCAACCAAAACAAGCATCAAACCATTATTCGATAACGTCCTAATTAAACCAGTTCAGGCAGAAACAAAAAGTGCTGGTGGTATCTATCTTCCAGAAACAGTCAAAGAAAAACCACAAATTGGAGAAGTCGTTGCAGTGGGAACGGGTGTGTATGACACAAATGGTAAGTTAATTCCTATGCTCGTCAAAGTCGGTCAGAAAGTTATGTACACCAAATGGGGTGGCAATGAAGCAAAAGTTGGAAATGAAGAGTGGAAACTTGTGAAACAATCTGATATACTCGCGATTATAGAATAAGGACTTGGGACTAGGTGTTAGGGACTAGTTTACAAGAATAAAAAAATAATTCCTACATAATAATACTATGGCAAAACAAATACAATTCGGAGAAGAAGCAAGAGCATCACTGGTAAAAGGTGTTAATACCTTAGCGAAAGCTGTTATAACCACACTTGGCCCAAAAGGTCGCAATGTCGCTCTGGAAAAGAAATGGGGCGCTCCTACTGTTGTTCACGATGGTGTTACTGTTGCAAAAGAAATTGAACTCAAAGATCCCTTTGAAAACATGGGTGTCCAACTCGCAAAAGAGGCTGCAAGTAAAACAAATGATAATGCAGGAGACGGAACAACCACTGCCACAGTCCTCGCACAAGCAATCGTTAACGATGGTATGAAATACGTCACAGCCGGTGCAAATCCAATGATTCTACGTGAAGGTGTCAACAAAGCAGCTACAGCTGTTATTGCGGAAATTAGAAAAATGTCTCGACCTGTTAAAGATGAAGACGTTGTTCGTGTTGCTACAATCTCAGCTCAAGATGAACAAATCGGTAAATTAATTGCAGAAGCACTGACGAAAGTCGGAAAAGACGGCGTCATAACAGTTGAAGAAGGCCGGACTATGGAAATGGAAGTTGCCTATAAAGAAGGTATGGAATTTGATAAAGGATATGTTTCAGCATACTTTGCCACCAATACAGACAAGATGGAAGCTGAAGTTGAAGATCCATATATCTTGATTACTGACAAAAAGATCTCAGCACTTAACGAATTCATTCCTTTCCTCGAAAGCTTTGTTAAAGTTTCTAAGAACTTAGTTATTATTGCTGATGATATCGAAGGTGAAGCTTTAGCAGCCTTGATTGTTAATAGACTCAAAGGCACCTTTAACCCTCTGGCTATCAAAGCTCCAGGTTTTGGTGATCGCCGCAAAGAAATGCTTGAAGATATCGCTATTTTAACGGGTGGAACCGTTATTTCAGAAGACACCGGCCGAACACTAGAAAGTGTGACAGTTGATGATTGCGGAAGAGCTGATAAAGTGTGGGCTGATAAAGAAAATACTCGGATCATCGGCGGAAAAGGTGATAAGAAAGCCCTTACTGCTCGTATCTCACAACTCAAACGAGGTATCGAAACAACAAAGTCCGATTTTGATCGTGAAAAATTGCAAGAGAGACTGGCTAAATTAGCAGGTGGTGTCGCAGTTATCAATGTCGGTGCAGCTACCGAAGTTGAAATGAAAGAGAAAAAAGAGCGCGTCAATGACGCAGTTGCCGCAACAAAAGCAGCGCTTGAAGAAGGTATCGTACCCGGTGGTGGCGTTACGCTTCTTAGAGCCCGCCAAGTTCTTCCTAAACTAAAAGAAAGTCTCACAGTTGGTGATCAAAGACTTGGTGTCGATATCCTTTATGCAGCTCTAGAGCAACCAATCCGTTCAATTGTCAAAAACGCAGGGGAAGATGATGGGTGGGTTATCAAATCAATTGAAGAACAGAGTGCAGGCAAACAAAGTGCAAAAGTTACAGACTATGGTTTTAATGCGATTACTGGCCAATTTGAATCAATGGTGAAAGCTGGTATTGTCGACCCAGCCAAAGTCACTCGTTCTGCAGTACAAAATGCAGCCAGTGTCGGTACCATGGTTCTCACCACGGAATGCCTCATTGCTGACATCCCAGAAAAGAATGATCCATCAGCTGGCGGTATGCCAGGTGGCGGAATGCCAGGCATGGGCGGCATGTACTAATCATTTCTTTTTCATGATCAAAGCAATCATTTTTGATCTGGGAGGTGTCCTCATTTTTCACCGCAAGTTAATTATTTCTCATATACTCACACTATTATTTCCCGAGACTTCGTTAGAAGATTTACTTACTTTGTGGGATAAATATCGGATAGCTCTTAATTCTGGTACTATTTCCTCAAAGGAGATGCTTGAAAAAATGAAAAAAGAATTCAAAAGTAAAGAGTCTGTCGATGCTCTTCTTAAACAATGGCGCTTATATTACGGACAACAAGTAAAAGAGACTAATCTAGATTTATTAGAAGTAGTCAAATTACTAAGAAAGAAATATAAAGTATATCTCCTTACAGATACAATTGATGTGCACGATCAAGTAAATAGTAAAAGAGCAATTTATGAACAATTTGATGGGGTGTATAAATCATTTAAAATGGGAATGGCAAAAATGGACGGTGAAAATGCGTTTAGATATGTAATAAGTGACATTGGAGCATCACCAGAAGAATGTGTCTTTATTGATGATACGGAAAGAAACATAGAAATTGCAAAAGCTATTGGTATGAAGGCGATCTTATTTACCGATAACGAAGCATTACAGAAAGAATGGAAATCCGTTGGAATAATATAGTAGATTTTAAGAACTGTCTTTCCCAGTGCCAAGGAGTTCTTGGGATTTTTTTAGGATATCTTTCCAATTGCCGACCTTGTTGAACATGAGCATGTAAGCTTGCGCTTCTTTAACATCTAAGAACCAGGTCAGGAAGAGATATAGTGATAGTCCGAAAAGGCTTGAGATGCCCGTTAAGAGGATCAAATTAACTGTTCTGGTAGTATCAAATACCGATTGATCAAGTAGCTTCAGAGGAAGGTAGAGCGCGAATGCTGTAAGGAAGGAAGAAATAAAGAATTTTGACCAGGAAGCAAAAAGAATTCGCTTGCCAAAACCACCGAGGCGTTTTTCCAGCAATAAAAAGAGAATTATTAACTGGACGATGCTTGCGATTGAGAATGCGATACCCAAACTCTCAACGCCCATATGAAAGTTTGTGATAAATACATATGCTAGGATAATTAAAATACCAGTAGAGATACCTCCTACAATCAACGGAACTTTTGTATTATGCAGTGCGTAGAATGCTCGAAGGGTGAGTGCAATCAGCGACTGTGCAAAGATGGAGATACTGAAGTATGCCAATGTCAGACCGGTCAATCTGGTAGCTTCCCAGTCAAAACCTGATGCTCCAAAAACGAGACGAACCAACGGAATACGTAAAACCAATATAAGAACAGAGACTGGCAGGACAAGGTATAACATCTGATTAAAGCTATTGATAAAAGTAGTTCTAAATTCTTCCGGTCTGTCTTTCTCTCGAGAAAGGACAGGAAAAGCTGCTTGCGCGATCGTTTGTCCAAAAAGTGCTACAGGTGCAAATGCAAGTATCTTAGCAAAATCAAAAATAACATTCATACGACCTGGATCATTCAAGAAGGAAATAAATGAACCGATTGCAATCGTACCAAATTGAAAAACAATAACTGAAATTGTCCTCGGCCACATTAATTTCCCAATTTTCTTTACACCTTCGGATTTGATATACGACAACTCAGGTGTGAAATGAAAACCAACTTTCCTGGCGAGTGGCAACTGAACAAGTATAAAAATTACTCCTCCCAAGATAGAACCGATGGCAGTCGCGTAAATACCTAGCGTATGCGAGAACAGTAAAACTCCCAGAATGATACCGAGATTGTAGAGCGCAACGGCGATTCCCGGAACAAAAAAATGATTGTAGGACTGCAAAAGTGCGGTAAAAAATGTCCCGACAATAAATAGAAGTTCTCCAAAAATGATGATTCTTGTTAAATTTGTCATCAAGATCATGTCTTGATTAGAGAAGTTCGCTCCCAAATTGAAAATTTGCAAAATCTCCCGAGCAAAGACTGCCAAAATTAATGAAAGAACAGTAAATACGATGAATCCGACTGCTAAAAGTGTTGAGGCCATTTTATGCGCTTCCCGCTCTTTACCCTTTGTTAGATAATCTGCAAAGACAGGAATAAAAGCTGAAGAGAGTGCTGCAGCGATTGTTAACTGAAAGAGTGTATCGGGGAGCTGTGTTGCATACAAGTAGATTCCAAGAGTATTGGAGGCATGAAAAAGACTTACCAATAGTCTTTGGCGAATAAGTCCCAATAATTGGGAAATAATAACCGTGAGCATGATTACAAACGCCGCCGAAAGAATATTCGTTTGCCGACGAGTCAATAAATCAAGACTTTTGGATAGAAATCCTTTACGCATACAGTGTCAATAATTTCAGCAACAAAGTAACAATCGGTAATGGCATACATTTACATGAAGCTCTGAATTACAGCATAATGCGTGTATATTGTTGTGATTATTGTTTTTTTAAGTATATCATGCTAAAATTACAAAATGCCAATACTAAAACACGCCAAGAAAAAACTTAAGCAGGACAAAAAGCGTACCATAAAAAACAAAAAAATGAAAGACGCTTACAAGAGTCTTTTGAAAAAAGCTAAGGTAGATAAAAAAGTTGAGTCCGTCAGTGCTGCATTTAGTGCTTTGGATAAAGCAGTCAAAAAGAATGTGCTGAACAAAAATAAAGTAGCTCGCATGAAGTCATCATTGAGCAAGCATGTTGCTTCAGATAAAACCTTTAGCACGACTGCACCAAAGAAAGCAGCTCCAAAGAAGAAAGTAAACAAATTGACAAAAAATGCGAAAACAACAAAGCAAACTACCAAGGCTTCGAAATCAGCTGAGAAAAAGACAGTAAAAGCCTCATCTGCTAAAAAAGCTAAATAAGAATAGTTTTTCGTTGCCAAGCTTCACCAAAAACAGTATAATTTCAGTTATAGTTTGGTTGTCATTCTGAACCCATTTATTATATGGTAGATATAAATCTTATTCGCGAAAAACCTCAAGAAATTCAGCAGGCCGCTGCGGCCAAAGGAGCAACCATCGATATTGAAAAGATTCTTGAACTTGATAATCAATTCCAAAGTCTTCAACGGGAAATTCAAACACTTCGTGAAGAACGAAATACCATTGCGAAAAGTATCAAAGGTAAGCCAACTTCTGAGCAAGTCGAAAAAGGCAAGAAAGTAAAAGAAGAGCTTGATAAAAAAGAACAAGTATTTCAAAAAATTGAATCTGAACTGAAGGCTTTGCTCCTGACTATTCCAAACCCTTCCAAACCAGATGTCAAAGTCGGCAAGGATGATTCTGAAAATGAAGTTATCAAAACAGTTGGAGAACCAAGAGAATTCACTTTCAAGCCAAAAGATCATTTAGAATTGGGTGAATCCTTAGGTATTATCAATGTCAAACAAGCTGCACTGGTGAGTGGGGCACGGTTTGACTATCTTTTGGGCGATGGCGCATTGCTTGAGGCTTCCTTGCGGCAGTTGGCGTTTGACACGCTCACGAAGGAAGGTTTTATACCTGTCAGTCCACCTGTTCTTATCAAACAAGATATTATGGAAGGTTTGGGGTATACGGCTATGGGAGAGTCGGAAAATATTTTTTCCCTCGATAAAGATGGTTTGTACTTAGTTGGAACATCAGAACAATCAGTTGTTCCGCTACATATGAATGATGTGTTGCAAAAAGAAGATTTGCCACGACGCTATGTCAGTTATTCTTCATCCTTCCGTCGAGAAGCAGGTAGTTATGGTAAGGATACGCGAGGCATTTTCCGTGTACATCAGTTTAACAAAGTAGAAATGGTATCGTTTGTTGCCGAAGGTGAAGATGATAAAGAGCATGAGTATCTCCTTTCGATTGAAGAAAAGTTTTTTCAAATGCTTGAGATACCCTATCAAGTCCTGAGAATTTGTACTGGTGACTTAGGGTTTAATGCCGCGAGAAAGTATGATATCGAAGCCTGGATCCCCACGCAGGGAAAATATCGGGAAGTAACATCCGCATCGACCGTTACTGATTTCCAATCCCGCCGACTCAACATGAAATATCAAGATGGTAAAGACCGAAAGTATTTACAGGTGCTCAATGGTACAGCTTTTTCGATGAATCGTCCGATTGTCACGATTTTGGAAAATTATCAACAAGAAGATGGTAGTGTTGTTGTGCCTGACGTATTACGAAAATACATGGGTAAAGACAAAATAGAAGTAAAAAAATAAGACTTCTCTTCAGCTACTTTGCTGTTTCTTTTGAGGCTGCAATATGCTACACTAAACGAACATGTTAGGCATCATCAATAAATTTTTCGACCCCAATAATGCAGAGGTTAAAAAGCTTGCACCACTCGTTGATAAGATCAATAGTTTAGAGGACTCTGTCAAAAAACTAAAAGATAAAGATATTATTAAAAAGACAGAGGAATTTAAAGCGCGACTTAGAGACGGTGAGGATATCATGAAAGTGTTGCCCGAAGCTTTTGCTTTGGTACGTGAAGCTTCGCGACGAGCGCTTGGTTTGCGGCATTTTGATCAGCAGCTCATGGGTGGTATCGTCCTTGCGCAAGGAAAAGTCGCTGAACAAAAAACTGGTGAAGGAAAAACCTTAACTGCTGTCACTGCTCTTTATCTCCATAGTCTTATGGGGAAAGGTGCACATTTAGTTACGGTCAATGATTATCTAGCCCGTCGAGATGCAGGTTGGATGGGACCCATCTTTCATATGCTTGGTGTCAGTGTCTCAGCCATGATTAATGATCAGTCTTTTCTCTATGATCCGGAATTTACGAATGCAGAAGCCACAGACTACCGTTTGCTCCATCTTAGATCAATCACTCGTAAAGAAGCATATGATTCTGATGTGACGTATGGCATTAATTCAGAATTTGGTTTTGATTATCTTCGCGATAATATGGCACAAGATCTCGCCAATGTTGTCCAACGTGGTTATTACTACGCTATTGTTGATGAGGTTGATTCTGTTCTTATTGATGAAGCGAGAACACCGCACATTATTTCCGCACCTGATGAATCTCCTTCCCAACGGTATTATGAATACGCAAAAGTCATTGAGAAGTTATCACCGGATACTGATTATAAAATAGATGAGAAATTTCGCACGGCACATTTGACTGACCACGGTATCGGAAAAGTTGAGAAATTATATGGAATTAAAGATATTTATGAGAAAGATTTTGATACAGTCTATCACTTAGAAGCTGCATTGAAGGCCCGCGCATTATTTCATCGAGAAAAAGAATATATCGTCAAAGATAATCAAGTTATTTTGGTTGATGAATTTACCGGGCGACTGCTTGAAGGTCGTCGGCTCTCAGAAGGTATCCATCAAGCGATTGAAGCCAAAGAAGGAGTAGAAATCCAACGTGAATCAAAGACCTTGGCGACTGTTTCTTTGCAGAACTACTTCCGTATGTATGAGCGATTGGCAGGTATGACGGGTACTGCCTTGACCGAAGCTGAGGAATTCCGAAAGATTTACAAATTAGACGTTGTTGTCATCCCTACCTATCGTCAAATCCAACGACTAGATCATGCCGATGCAGTCTATAAAACTTCTCGTGCGAAATATTCCGCAGCTGTTGACGCAATCGAAGAAGCGCACAAAAAAGGTCAACCTGTTTTGGTCGGGACCACGGCGATTGATAAAAATGAAATCATTGCAGAATTACTCCGCCGTCGCAAAATCAAACATGAAGTCCTCAACGCAAAAAATCACATTCGGGAAGCAGAAATTATTTCTAATGCTGGTAAAAAGAATGCGGTTACTGTCGCGACAAACATGGCAGGTCGTGGAGTTGATATTGTTCTGGGTGGCGAAACGCCCAAGAAATTGGATGGTACCGTTGATCGCGATTCCAAAGAATACAAACAATGGGAAAAAGAGCACCAAGAAGTTTTGGATATGGGTGGTTTGTTTGTCATTGGTACCGAGCGTCATGAATCTCGTCGCATCGACAACCAGCTTCGTGGCCGATCAGGTCGACAAGGTGATCCTGGGGCTTCTCGTTTCTTCGTCGCCTTGGACGATGAAATCATGAGACTTTTTGGTGGTGATCGTATTGCCGGCTTGATGACACGCTTTAATATGCCGGAGGACGTACCGCTTGAACACGCGCTGGTTTCTAAATCTATAGAGAATGCTCAGGTGAAAGTCGAAGGATTTAATTTCGATACCCGAAAGCATCTGGTCGAATATGATGATGTCCTCAACAAACAACGTGAAATTATTTATGGTCGCCGCCGCAAAATTCTTGAACAACCGCTTGATGAAACAAGTACCTTAAAAGACGATATGCGGGGCAAAGTGCATGCTGCTATTGGGAGTTTGGTAGAACTGACCATTTCCAATCATGAGACCGGCAGCGAAACCCTTAACGAAGAAATTATGAAAGGACTAGTGATGATTATCCCGTTTGATGAGCCTTCACAGCAACAATTGGTAAAACAACTTGAACAGTACCACAATGCAGATGAAAAGATTGAATATCTGACCAAGCTATCCGATGATATCTATGACAAACGGGAAGAGCAGTTAGGCGCATCAATGGCGCGACAAATTGAGAAACATGTTATGCTCTCTGTTATCGATAATTTGTGGATGAATCATCTGGACGCAATTGATAACCTGCGTCAGGGAATCGGACTTCGCGGTTATGCACAGCGTGATCCTTTGGTAGAATACAAAAATGAAGCGTTCAGAATGTTTGAACAGCTTGTGTGGACAATTGATGATGAGATCGTCCATCGAATTTATAAAGTGCAAGTCCAACAAGCACCTACAGCAAATCCACCGCATGGCGCATCAGGACACATCCATGATACGCAGACGCATACCCACGCAGATGGCAGTGTGCACTCAGGTGCTCTTCATCCGGAAGCAGCTCCTACTGCTCCGGCAAGAAAGATGATAACCAACACACCCGAAAGTGAAATTTCAGAATCCAAATCAAAAGCATCTGACACAAAACCAAAACTCTCCCGCAATGACCCCTGCTGGTGCGGCAGCGGTAAGAAATGGAAAAAATGCCATTATCCGAATATTTCCTAGATGGCGTAGCTATTTAACCTCCCGGGTGATAGATTATTATAAAAATAATAAGTAGGAAAATATTCACTAATAAATTTATGCTACTATAGAATTATGCAACCTCTAACAGCCCCTGAGCTAAAAGAACATGTATTGGTAACGCTACAAAAGCAAGGATATAAAATTGAGGGCAGTAGTTTTATACTAGATAATCCAGATCGCGAAGTAAAAAGAAGTGTACATTATCGAGCAAAGGCTGAACGAATTACTAAAAGTATAGATTTCATTTTGAAAAACAAACCTTTGATTGAACAGTATATGATCGATGGGAGTAAATTAGATGTAAATAAAATAGATCCACGGATCATTCAGGTTAAGCCAGGGACGAAATATGAAACAATTTTCAAATGGTGGAATTTAGTTTGGTGGAGTTTGCCATATGAAAAAGCTTATGGTCGGCAAATAAGGTATATCATTTGGGACAGACACCACAATGCACCCATAGGGCTTATGGGCTTACAAAGTCCAATTTTGAGTTGGAGCGTAAGAGATGAGCATTTAGGTATTGCAGCTAAGGAAAGAGATTCCTGACTTCAAGGAAAAAAGCCACTTTTTAATTAATCCGTTTAGTATTTGTGCCTAAAAACACTGTTTTTGGTGATTTTTCCAGCTGTTTTGGGGTACCTAATGGGAGTAAAATAGAGGTATGTATCTCAATATCTCAC
>JBBSGT010000015.1:0-27851 GCA_038253825.1 Candidatus Levyibacteriota bacterium | reverse complement strand
TGTTCTTTGTATTGCATCGCCTCCTTTGCTATGATTGGCACAGAAGCAGAGACACTAAAAGGTATTGTTTGGTTCACAAATTTAATAGTACCCTGTTCTCTGCTTTTTTGTTGCCCTCAAAAACCTCTGCACCGGTTCTATATACTTATGCACAAAATGTATTGCACCTTCTACGGAAAAAGAGCATTCGCAACTTTCCCCAGACGCTTTCGTTTTATTATAAGAAAGATAATTATCAAAAAGATTCCCAGTCTAACCAAAAACTTGATGAGAGGAAAAACTACAAAATATCGATCAGTTATAACGGTGTTTCCATTTCCTGTCGAAACAGCTAAATGTACCTTATATATATTAGGGGACAAATCATGCATTGTCTGATCATCTGTCCATCGTCGTACTTTATCAGGGAAGATAAGTTTTTCTTCCAGATAAATTGGTGCTGTCTGTTTTTTTGTGCTGAGAATTGGTGTTAGTGTCAGGATTGGTTTGGCAGTAAAGAAATTCAAGGAAGTATTTTGAACTCGCAAAGTAAAAGGTATGGTGCCATCTTGGGAAAGTTGCTGGGGTGTGAAGGTAAGGATGTCCGCTTTTTTACCGCCATTATCTGGTACTCCAAGATTTGCAAGCATCAAAACGCCGACTTTTGTATGGACTTGGGTTGCGTTCGTTACCACAGATTGCACAACCGGTTCAAAAAAGAGGATACCATAATATCCACCAACAGGAATGGATGACGGCATTTTAATGGTCATAGTGATTTTCTTCTTTTCCTTGGGGCTGAGTATAAATTCGTCGTCACTCAGTTTGATCCACTTGAGTAGTGGATTTGTCTTGGTATCCGCAAACACATATCCTCCATCCTCCCCACCCGTGACAAAGTCATTGAGTGAAGCACGAAGGGGAAGTGGTGTGCTAGTGAGATTTTCAATGGTTACTTTCTGAGAGAGCGTTTTGCCTGGTGATAGTTGCAAGTTTATGATGACGGGGGAGACCCGAATTGTTTGTTTGGCAGCATATGCTGTCGTTGAGTTGAGAATAAAGAAGAGAATCAGACAGGCAAAGAGACACAAAACATGATACAGATTTATCACTTTATTTATATTTAAGTAGGTATAATTATTTTTCATAGACTTCTTATTGTATCTAAATATATCGTATAGAATATATAACTGTCATTACTCTCTGTTCTTTATTGTATAACTTAATGAAATCGTTAATAACTCGGTACAACTGTATATATAACGGTTGTTGTATATCGTGCTGCTTTATTTGTATTTGACGTTGTTACCCGATAGCCGATGTTAAATTGTTCATCAGTAATACTAGTTGTTACCGGTCCTGGATGATCTGCTACCGGATCCCCAGGAGATCCGTGTGCGAATTGTGCATACTTAGGACCACCATTTGTGAATCGATCTGCAGTGCCACCCACCAATGAGCTGTCATCTGTCGTATAGCCAAACCCAGTTCCCGACCAATTAGTCGGAGAAGAATTAGTTCCATTATAGTCAGCGATAGTATCGGTTGGTGAGGTCAATATCCCTGTCTCATACGCGGTCACAAGGTATCCATTATAAGCATTTGTCGATGTATGGAGCCTTGTAGATTGCGTGTCATTATACGAATTGCCGGAATTAAGATTATTGAAATTTATACTACTAGAGCTAACGGTAAATGTAAGCGAAGGGTCTACAGTCATTGCGAAAGCAGAAGGGCCATATTCGCTTTCGGTAAAATTCCCTTGTTTGGCTTTTACCCGCATATAATAGGTAGTGTTTGGCGTAAGGCCTGTAAGATAATTTCCTGAAGCACCACCCCATGTTGTGTAGGTTTGGTAGTCGGTTGTGGTTAACGATGTACCAAGGGTATTGTCACTTTTGACATATTTGATATTTGTTGCAAAACTACTATCAGTACTTACTTGGATAGCGAACTTCGTATCAGTTGGATTATTCGAAGTGTTAATGACAAATTTCAACCGCTCATAATTACTGGACGGATTAGTAAATGTTGGTGCACTAGGGACATTGGATTTCATGAGATAGGTGAGACCGCCACCATTTTTGAAGTTCGTACTTGATTGTCTTCCGAATTCCACTTCACCCGCAACACCATTAAGTCCGAAATTGGTTGATGTACTATTGACCGTCCCTCCCGCGCCAAAGGAATAGTTCTGGATTTTGTAGTTGCTACTACTTGGTTCTGTTGCCAATGCTTGCGGAGAACTAACGAGCAGCATCTGCAAGACGAGAAGTACAACGATAAGTCTGGACAGTAACTTTTTTAGCATACCTTTATTATATGTATCCAAAGCCCTGAGGTCTACATCGGAAGATAGAAAAGTTGTAATCCAAACAACGCATGCAGATATTCAAACGTCGCGATTTGCGGGATACTCTTTTTGTTACAGACAGCTGCCATAAGCGCCTTGGCAAATGTCATATCGACAGAGTTGCTTGTTTCAAGCGTCCTGATAGAGGTTTTCATATCTGCTGCTTCGGGATATATGACGTTCACAGAACTCAGTGCCAAGACTCGCAGGAAATCACGGGCGAGGGAAGGACTGATGGTATTGTAGGAAGTTGTGTATGTTTCATTAATGCTAACAATGGTGGAGTAGATCTGATAATTTTCTTGGGCGAAATATCTGAAGTATGCAGCCGCCTGCACATGTTTGACATGAGCTCTATCCATAAAAGCAACAAATGCATCAGATGCGATATATACTTTTTTACTTATCATAATTATTATTTTTCCAACACAATTCCAGCACCTCGTCCTTCGAGTCGGAGGAGCGGATCGTCCCGAGTAAATTGTTTGTCCAAAAGGCGGGTATTTTTAAAAACTTTGGTAGTCGGTTCAGGTGTTTCCACCTCCTTGTGAAAATCTTGTAATGCTTTTTCTTCGACCCGGACATTACCGCCAACCTTTACTGCTTTCAATCTTTTGCTGGCAATATACCGCCGGACAGTAAGCGGATGAACTCTTAGCATAAAGGCAACCTGTTTGACGCTGAGTAAATTATCCATAGATATCTATCTTAAAACCTCTGAAATAAGGAGTAAAGAGGCATAATTAAGCCTATGAGAAGAGTATACAATAATTAACAATAGTATGCAATAGTATACAAAATTTGTGAAAAGTTGACTTAGCACTCTCCCTACTCATATATTAATAAAGGTAGTGTTTTACGGTTATGAAAAGTCTTTTACCCAATTTTTCACCAAAAAAAGTTTGTCTGATCTTCTTAGTTTTCACGGTTTTTAGTGGAAGCTATTTGGTAGTATCACCTGCATTCGCAGCAACTGGCATTAACAAGCAAATTAATTTCCAGGGAAAGCTGGTGGACAACAACGGACTCAATGTTGCCGATAGCACATACACTGTCGTGTTTACGCTTTATGATGCTTCTTCAGGAGGAACCAATCTCTGGACAGAAAGTGATAGTGTCACAACTACTGCCGGTATCTTTCAAGTCGCCCTGGGAGCAGTAAACACAAATCTGGGAAATGCTAATTTCAATTCAGACTCGATTTATCTAGGTATCAAAGTCGGTTCTGATGCTGAAATGACGCCACGGGTCCAGTTTGCCGCCGTGCCATATGCGTTTAACGCAGATAAAATTCACGGACTTTCTGTCAGCGATACGACTGGCACATTCACGCTGGCCAGCGGGAAAACCTTTGTGGTCAATAACGGTCTCACGTTTTCCGGCACAGACGCGACTACATTTTTGTTCCCATCAGCAAGCGGTACTGTGGTAACTACTGATGCAACGCAAACACTGACGAACAAAACCATTGGTTCGAGCGGGCTCATATTTTCAGGAGCAGCTACTGATATTGATACCGCAGCTTCTGAAGGATTGGTACTTCAAGGTCGGGCTGCTTCATCATTTAATACAACCGCGGGGAATATCTCTTTTCAAGCAGCAGGCGCAGGTACGATTGGTACTGTGCAGATTGGTGCCGGGGGAGTCGGATCAACCACTCCTGACTTTTTAGGTTTGGACGTCATGTCAACGACGGGAGATCCGGCGGGAGGTTTTGAGGGAGCGATGTATTACAACACATTGGATAATAAATTCCGTTGCTTTCAGGGGGCAGCCTGGACTGATTGTATCGGAGCAGGAGGAGGGAGTAGTGTTTGGTCGGCACTAACAGCACCGACCGCCAACTTAGCTATGAATATGTATCAAGCAGTGGGTACCAGCTTTAATACGACCTTTACCTATGGGAACGCGACTGGTGCCACCAATCTCTTCAATCTCACAGATACCGCCTCCAATACAGGTACGGGCTATTTGCTAAATTTGGCGACGGCGACAAGCTCTACCCTAAAACCATTTCATGTCTCTGCAGCGGGAAATGAAGCAATTACCGTACTCGCCGATGGCAGTGTGGGCATCGGTACGACGACTCCTAGCGCAGCGCTTAATGTGAAAGGAGCGGAGGATATCTCCAATGGAGGCAACGCCAATGTGATGCGTCTCTTTACCAATGGTACCTATTCTGATATTCTCGCAAATACCGCGATCTCGCTTAACTGGGCGAATGGACAGGATGTATATCTTGCCAATAGTTTCAATGGCGTACAGGGAGGTAAAGTAGGGATAGGTACGGCTCCTCTGAACGATGGTAATCCTCTGCGTGCCAAATTCGATGTTAAAAGCGATTGGGGTACAATTCCCGTCGCTTTTATCTCAGGACAAACTTCCTCTGCCGGGCTCGTGCTCGACAATTCAGGAGTGGGTGACCTCTTCACTGCTTCCAAATCAGGAGCAACCAAATTTGTAATTACGAATGCAGGTAAGGTAGGTATCGGAACTGCGGCACCAAGTGATCTGCTAGATGTGGAAGGTGGGAACATCCGTATTGGCCAGCAAACCAACACGGGTCAGTCATCCGAACAGAGTTGGAGCAAAGTATCCCAAGCAACGGCCGGAACAATTGGTGCTCCTCCAAATGCAAACACTGGTATCGCCTCAATATCTGCATCGGTTGTCTACAATGGGAGTCTCTATGTCGGGACCTATGGCGTTGCAACAGGATCAGCTGAAATTTACCGCTATAACAATGGCAACAGCTGGACAAGAGTATCACACCCGACAGAATCCGGAAGAATTGGAGTTACTACCGCTACGACAAATATTGCCTCTATTTCAGCAATGACAGTCTATAATGGCTCTCTCTATGTTGGTACATCCAAAACGAATTCCGCTGAAGTCTATCGCTATAATGGTGGAACCAGTTGGACGGTTATCAACACAACAGTAGGATCATTTGATAATTTTACGACAGGTATTGATGGGGTCTCGAGCATGGTGGTAAATGGAGGCAGATTGTATATTGGAACAAGTGAGCCAACGAAGGCAGAGATTTACAGTTATGGCGGAGACACGGGCCCGGCTGTCTTCTTGACTACAGTTCTCACTTCAGGACGGTTTGCAAGCACTACTGCCAATGACAAAGTAACTGCTATGGCCTCATATAACGGTTCACTCTATGCTGCGACACAGAAAGGTAATGGGCAAGCCGAGTTGTTGCAATATAAAGATGGCAACGGAACCGGCACATCATGGCTTCCTGTCAACGGCGCTGGCAGTCCTACATGTAGTGTAGCTGCCGCAGGACGATTTTGTTTTAGTGGAACAACGGTAACAGGTATTACAGCTATCACATCGATGGTAGTGTACAATGGCAGACTCTATCTCGGAATGAGAGCTGCAGGTGCAGGAAATCTCATGTACCTGGAGGACAATACAGGAGTCTCCGCCACTACTCCTGATAATCTATTTGTTCGGATCATGAATGCGTCAGGTACCGTCGCCAACGGTGGTACATCAGCCATAGATAGTGTCAGTTCGATGGCAGTCTATAATGGCAACTTGTATGTTGGTACGGAAAAAGCAAATTCAGCTGAATTATACCGTTATGAAGGTGGAAACGGCGATAATGGCACGCCACTATGGACAAAAGTTTCCCAAGCAACGGCAGGAACTATTGCAAGTGGTGGGACAGCAAGTATTGATATGATCTCCAATCTGATTCCTTACAACGGCAGTCTGTATGCCGGTACCTATGAACCTGGTCGTGCTGAAATTTATAACTATAAGGTTGTCAGTAATCAATCCTATTCTCTCCTTTTCCATGCAGGTCTTACACAAGCAAGTGGCGAACAAAACGGTCTCACCAATGACGGTTCAATCAGCTTTATTGCCAGCAGTAGTGCAAACCTTAATAACGGAAATGGCACAGGTGCCTTCCTCTTCTCACATGGTATCTTAACGAACATGGGTGCTTATGATATCGCAGAAGATTATGGTACGAGAGATACTTCTTTAGAGCCGGGTGATGTGGTCGCTGCTGATCCAAATGAACAAGCTATGGTTAAAAAAGCGAGCAGCACGGCGGACATAGTACTCGGTGTCTATTCTGAAAAACCCGGCTTCAGACTGTCCCAAAAAGATGCAACCATCAACGGTGGCAATGCAGTACCAATTGCCTTAGCTGGACGTATTCCGACGAAGGTCTCGACCAAGAATGGCTCTATTCACATCGGAGATTACCTCACATCTTCTGATATCCCAGGAGTGGCCGTCAAAGCCATCTCAGCCGGTCAAGTCATAGGGCAAGCAATGGCAGAGGACACGGATACTGACCCATCCGCAATCCATAGGGTAGTCATGTTCGTCAAGAATACCTACTATAACGGCCTGTCTCTGACGAATGGTTCAGGATTAACGCCGGACAATTCCCAAGTTGACTTAGCACTCTTGGGGCAACTCGTTGATGCTGCTCAACAAACCGCGTCCCCAAATAGTGCCTTAAAGACAATCTCTACCGATCGAGTCATAGCAGGCCTTGATGTGCTTGCACCGACCGTGACGGCAAATACTCTTCAAGTGAATACGATCAAATCCGCATCACAAAGTGGTATTTTGTTACAGTTAAATAATGGTAAGGAGTTGCAGATAGGGGATGCATCTGGATCCGCAGGTATCAGATTTGATGGGCAAGGCAATGCCTTTTTCGCCGGCACGATCACAGCCAATGACATAAAAGTAAATGGTCTGGAATTACTTGAATCAAGTATCCAAACCCAAGCCAGCCAGATTGCATCTCTGAGTGCCACTGTTTCCAGTAGAAGTGCCCTCGTCAATGCTGCACCGACCCTTCCAGTTGCACCAACATTTGCTGAGAAACAAGCTTCAATGGCTGCGTTGCTGGCCAACAGTGATAGCAATTTTCTTAATATCCAAGCTTTGTCCGTCGAAAATGACGCAGCTATCTCAGGTTCACTGCATGTCAAAGGAGACAGTTTGGTTGAAGGTGTAATGAATGTCGTCGACACCTTAAATGCGGGCAATCTGATCATTAATAAAGCCGCTGACTTCTTCGGAAACGTCATCTTCCATAATGTAGTCACATTCCAACAGGCACCGACCTTTACTCAAGACACGGCCGGCTATACCACTATCAAAAAAGGTGCGGATAAAACGCAAGTCAACTTCAATAAAGAATACCAGGCAGAGCCGATTGTGAATACATCACTCGTCTCAACAAAACTCACGCAAGACACGTTACAACAGTACCAAGCTGATGGTACCTGTGATACCACTGATGATCTGCAGGCTTGCCAAGACAAGGTAGACAAAGCCATCCTCTCAGATTCGATCAAGTATGTCGTTACTGGCCGTAGTACCAAAGGATTTGCTATTACGCTTGAAGACAAAGCTCGCGAAACTATGACGTTCTCATGGTCGGCTATCTCAGTAGGGAAATAATTATGAGTTATCACAATCATCATACACATCACATAAAAGCCCAACCCAAAATTGTCTGGGCCTGTGCCTGGTGTGCACCTAGTACTTATACACCGCTGAGACGTGGACAGGAATATACGCACGGGATTTGCAACGATCACAAACAACAATTGGTCAGAAAAACAAGGAAATTGTTCGCACAACGAAATCTCAATTAGTGAGAAAAAGAAAGGAGGTGAATTACTATGACATTATTTAAAAGTCGAATACAGCAAGTACTGGAAGACGTCCGAATTTTATTCGCGACTCCTGTCTGCTAGAAAAGTCCCATTTTAAAAAATCATTACGCTCTAAAGGCACTGGAAGAAAGTAACAATTCCTTATAACGTGCGTAGGTAAAATATGTTGGCTTGACAACGAAATGGCAAGTATTTCATAATGCTAATATGCCTCCTGTTAAACCACAACTAATTGAAGCTGCACAGAAATTCTTAAAAGAACAGTCCAACGGTTTTGCCAAGAAGTCACTTATTATCATTGTTTCTTTCAGTTTGGTTGCAGTGGCTGCTATCGGATTTGCCGTGTATTTCTATGTACAGTATCAAAAGACCCAGGAAGAACTCAAAAATCCCGCCTCTGCTGCCCAATCCGAATCAAAAAATCTTATCGTGCAAGTCGGAAAACTTATGGTGTTGCCAACGAGTGAACAGCCCACAATTGCCACTGTTTCTGACATAAATAAGCTCAAAGGGCAATCTTTTTTTACCAATGCTAAGAATGGCGATAAAGTGCTGATTTATTCCAAAGCACAAAAGGCAATATTGTATGATCCGTCGGAGAATAAAATTGTTGAAGTTGGACCAATCAATTTGAATTCGGCAAACCAAGCACAGTCTCAAACTGCAACAACAAGCGCAAACCTTACTCCCAGTCCAACACCAAAAAACCTTGCTGTAGCTTTATATAATGGAACCCCAACCATCGGTTTGACGACTACTGTTGCAACTCAGCTCAAGACAAGTGCGCCAAACGTCATCGTCGTGGCCAAGCAAAATGCAGTGAAAACTACCTATACCAAGACACTCGTCATAGATTTGACAGGGAAGCAATCGTCAGCAGCGTTACAATTGGCAAAGACTCTCAACGGACAAGTCGGATCATTGCCTGCCGGAGAAGTTAAGCCGACAGGAGCGGATTTGCTTGTTATTTTAGGGAAATAAGTTGGTATCTAGTATTTGGTATCGAGTATTTGGTATAATACCCGTAGTTAATCGAAGCTAGACACAAGATACTAAATACTTGATACTAGTATATTCCAGAGATTCTAGGACAATGTTACGGGTTTTAACCTCACACTTAGTCATTTAGGATTATAAATATGGAAAACAAAGGGGGTGAATCCTAAGTGGCACAACAAGATCAAACTATTCAATGCAAAGACTGCGGTAAAGATTTTACCTGGACTGCAGACGAACAAGCATTCTACCAAGAAAAAGGTTTTAACGCACCAGTACGCTGCAAAGATTGCCGAGTAAAAGCTCGCGCAAACTTTAATAACGGTGGTGGGCACGGTGGTGGAGATCGTGAACAACGACAATCATTTCCGATAACCTGTTCTAACTGCGGTAAACAAGACACAGTACCATTCGAACCGAGAGGTGACCGTCCAGTACTCTGCCGTGATTGCTTCAGAAAGCAACGGGAACAATAATCACATTGACTTATTGTTTGAACCAATAAAACGCCTCGCTTAATAACGAGGCGTTTTGCTTGTTTGATAGTTATTTACCTATTACGATATGTTACTATATAATTTGATATTGATTTGAGAGGAGGCTCCCCATTGCGCTACAAGGGCTGCTGTTTTTCTTCGATGGATGGATTTACTACTTTGAGTTCAGGATTTAAGATGATAGTTGTAACTATCTGTTTAATAAAAGAGTCATTTTGGGAAGCCAATCAAGTAAAGTAAGAACGGAATCTTTAGCGATTCGAAGCCTTGGTTGGTGCAGCTGTAGTTGGTTGGGCATTGTGAGCATTGTTTCCTGCTGGTGTAACTGTAACAGTTGGTCCTGGGATCTCTGCTTTTGGATTTCTTTCAGGTAACGTTGTCTCAGACTTGTTTACATCAATTGCTTGTTGCTGATTTTGCTGAATCGGACTTGTCTGGGCAGATCCAGTTGCTTGTTGTTGTCTCGCTTCACCATTTGGATTTTGACCTGCTTTTACTGCAGCTACTCTTTTGTTGAGCGCATCAATGTCCGCATCAATCTTCTTTGTATTCTCAGCATTGTCGCTCACTAACTGTTTCACAGTTTGATACATCGTCATTGCTTGATCGTACTGACCTTTTTCCTCCAAAGCATGGCCTAAATTGTAGTAACCATTTGCGTAGTCTTGTTTCAAATTAACTGCTGTCTGGAACTCTCGGATTGCGTCATCAAATTGACCGAGTTGATAATAGACGCCACCTAAATCAACATATTGTTGTGGATTATTTGGATCAAGCGCAATTGCTTGGTTCAATGTCAAAACAGTAAACTTATCAGCATTCTGTCCGAATCCGATCAAACTTCTATAGATAGATGAA
Organism: Candidatus Levyibacteriota bacterium; assembly: GCA_038253825.1. Classification (GTDB taxonomy): domain Bacteria; phylum Patescibacteriota; class Microgenomatia; order Levybacterales; family UBA12049; genus JACDET01. Next base: position 17,496 of record JBBSGT010000015.1, on the reverse strand, counting down.
AGATTGTTCCAGTTAAATGCGGTTGCAGGTGACACCGTTACAGCTGTCCGACCTGCGTTAATTGACTGCTGGATAAGTGTTAATATATTCTTTTGTACCTGTGCGCTTGGTGAGGCATTTTTTGGTTGGTTGGTTGCCAAAGCATTAGCCAACGCAAGGTTAGTTTGTGAGAAAGAACGATAATAAATATCACGATAAGGGAAGGCAGTAATTGCTTCAGCTTGTAATTGATAGGTTGCGACACCGTTATTTTCTGAAGCTGCAACCAACGATTGCTGGAAGATGAAATCTGAAATAGCAAACCTAGCTACAAAGAAGAGCGGTAGTGCAAGTACTACTAATACAATTACTAAAAATAGGAATGGTAAGATCCTGCTAAATCTTCTCTCAGGAGCACTTTGCGTCACATGTTGACCTTCTGGAACTGTCGTTAAAAACCCTTTTTTGAATGCAACCAGCGAAAATTCAGCATCACCATATTTGTGAGGGTTATTGTGGATGCAGACAATTGCGAAGAGCGCAAGAAGAATGAACATCAATGCTACCAATGTAAATGAGAAAGGCAACACGATAGAAGCTAATAACGCTAAGAGTAAGGGAAGGAAGAAGTTTTTCTCACGAAGGACTTTGTAGATAATGAAACCAAAGGTAACAATACCCAGCAAGCCTGTTGTCGCCATCAGTTCCAAAGCAAAACTACTTGAGCGGAAGAAGGTGAGGGCCCACAGTGCCTGATTTGTATTGTAACTTGCAGGTTTGAACTGAGAGAAATCATTGATAAATGTCCCAAATCCACTTCCGAACAGCAAACTCTTAAAGACGTTGCCACTTTGTGAAATTGCAGCAAAAGCTGTTTGGAGACCTGTTGCGTACGGCAATATCAACGGGTGCTGACTGGTTAATAACCAATAGACAGTCAAACCTAATCCAACAGCTATAACCAAAAAGGCAATTCCGAAGATTCCCATTATGCCAGATGGTTTTGCGTTGTGATTCTGGGAAGTTGCTGAAGTGGTAAAAGATGCTTCTTGCTGTTTGCCTGAGCTCATTCCATTGATATATCCGTAGCCGAAGTATCCTGCGATTGGTAAGACGAGGGCGAAATACAATGCTTGATCAAGTTGTGAACCAAAGGTGGTAAAGTATTGAACATGCGTGTATGAGAAAGGCAGAGGATAGAGCTTAAGGAATGAGAAAATAGTGAGAAGCGCTGCCAAAACTGCTCCGATTGTCAAGGTGCCAAGTAAGAAGAGTAGCTGTTTCTGAGTTCGAACGGTATTGATGATGACAAAGTAAAGAAATCCTACAAATAAGAGTGGTGCAAACGCGATCAAAGCGTCATATCTATTGACACTCAAAATAGCTGATACTAAGGAAATTACGATTAGTAATAACACAGGAACATCAAATGGAGAAGTACGCAAACGCAATCTGCCGTCGATTATGGTGCGGATACTATAAATAAGTAAAGCAAGCGAAGTTAAAATAATCAGAATCAATTGCTTTGTTAAGACGAATGCATCCGTGGTCGTACTCAAAAAGAAGATTGGGAAGAGGACAAAGAGCGCTCCAACCATAAGCAAGCTCATATTATCAAAATAGGATAGAATTTGTTTCTTTTTAGCTGACATAGAAAATTTATAAACCTACTTTAAACTCTAGCAAGTCTTCTTGTATATTGTCAAGGATAACTTTACTATAGCAATTGGACTAGTTAACAATCCACCAATTGAAGCTGATATCCTGATTTGTTGTCGTCGGAATTTGGATGGTAAATGAGCCTTTTGTTCTTCTTTGCGGATTGTTACCAGTCTGGCGGGCGAGATATGGTATTACATTTTGGGTATTTGAGGTGGCGGTCACATAAATCAGTGAGTGATCTGTAACATAAGGAGTGAAAATAGTGCGAGCAATTTGATGCGCTTTTATGACACCTTTGCCAACAGAGTTTTGCGAGACTGATTCTGTGACTGACGTGTCAGCATCGGCGCCTCGCACGATACTCAGTGTTCCAAACTTCCCAGCTCCTGAAGCTTCTATATCACCTTGTTGATCTACTTTTACCACATTTTTGCCTTGACTATTTTGTATCGCGAGGTCTGATCCTGGGATAGGAGCGATGATACTGGTAGTAATCTTTCCTTTGACATTTACATCCTGTGCAAATGTGGCATTTCCATTTACTCTCAGATTGCCATTGGTATCAATTGCGACTTTTCCATTAAGAAAATCGACACCATTTAGGCCATCCGATTGGATCTTGAGTGGACCTGTTGAGGTGTTGATGTTGGCAAACCCGCCACTATTCAAACCATCAATGCTCATTAGCCCGATGGTAACTTTGCCTATAATTCCAACATCGTTGAGCGTGGTGCGGCCGAGTACAGAGAGTGTTCCTGAGACCGTAGCATCTTTTATATCAAGCTTTTCCAGGCCAAGATTTGCTGGTTTTGCGAATGCCTGATCCGAGAGCTGCGATACTGTGTTGAAAAGGGTAGTAATATCATTTTGCACACCTCGCAACGCAGATTCTGTCGCCACAGGGGATGCCGAGGAACTACTCTGTGCCTGCGCGCCTTCAAGTAATCCTGAACTACTTGCCTGGAGTGTCGTATATTCTGAACTTGTTACAGGAGTTATGCTCGCAGATGGACTAGCAATTGCACTTGAGCTAGCCACGCCACTTACACTCGCTACTGCGCTTTCCGATGCTACTATACTATTATATATAGGGAAAGCTGATGAAGATGCGAATTTGCCTGAAGAAGAAGCAGGCGCATCGACCAAAAGTGCGTTGTCGATTTGTGGCAATGAAGATGCCATTGGTGTCATGTTAGCTCTTGTGACAGCTGTATTATTTTCTCCAGGTTGCGTTGCAGTATTTGTGGGGGTGCTTGCCAAGGTGTTTACTACTGAGGCAATATAATCATGCAAGCTGGTGCCGTTAATCTTGATATTTTCGGTTGTAACCGTTAATGAATCAGCAATGACAGTTCCAGCGTGTACGACTGAACTTGTTATATCACTTACTGGGTTCAACTGAACTGTTCCAGATTGGGAAGCAATGGCTAGATTTCCCTCAGCAGTCAAAGTTGAAGGTTGTTCACTATGATAAGAAAGGTTCACAAAAACCATAATCTTGCTTACCGCTTCTGGGTCAGTTGCTGCATAGTTTTCAAGTGCCTTACCAATTGTTTTCCCAACGCCGGTTGCTTTCATGGCGACCCCAGGAATTGAAGAGGATGTGAGATCATCTCCAGCTTGAATCGGACCATTGGCACTTGAAACTTTGACCGGCACACGACCTTGCAGTGCGAGGGGATAGATATTTGGATGAGCAGCATCAGCTGCTGCGTCTGAATTGAGCGTGAATCCTGGTTTGGTTGAAATAATGCCGATTAATTGCTTTTGATAAGATTGTGATGACTTTAGCACAGCTGCATTGTTGCCCAAGCCTTCAGGAACCACAACATCTCCAGCTTCAAGTTTCTGTCCTGAGACGTAATTCTCAGCCAAATCAGCAGATTGAACAGTAGCATTTGAAGCATAAATTGTGCCTGGTGTAGATCCACATGCACCGTCCGTAGCCTTGACACAGAGTGATCCTATGACCTTAAGTGTTTGCTGATTTTGCAGCCAGGAAAAATGAGTAACATCTCCCACCAAATTGTTATTACCATCAATAAATCCAATACTACCCGGAGTAAAATCTGCTAATGTTAATTTCTTTCCTTGAGGAATTGCGATACCGGCATTAGCTGTTAGCAATCCATTTGTAGTGGCTGTTCCAGACAGGGTTGTTTTCCCTTGTACAGAAAGATTATTATTAATACTCGTAATACCTGAGGATGCGCCCAAAGATAATGAAGTTGCACTGGTGCCGAGACTCAAATTAGTAACATTCTCATTTGCGATGCCAAACGTCGCAGTCTTTGTTCCTATAGTATTACCATTAACGACGAGCGAGCCTGAGACAAGCTCATTTCCATTTGAATCGACTCTAAATCTAGCAATACCATTCTTGCTACCGCTAATGATGTCGCCCGCACCTTTTTGGTTGATAACAAGGGCTGATTGCGAGTTTGAGTTGGTAAATATTGAAAAAATATCATCTACTTCTATAGCACCTTTTACACCACTCGGATTGTTATAGTCTGATGTATTCTGAAGGGGTCTTTGTAGATCTATAACTCCTGATCCATCGGGTGAAAAGGTTATATTGCCATTGGATCCAGGGTTTGTAGTAATAAGCATAGATTGACCAGATAGTTTAAATTGGCCTCCTGTGGCTTGGAATGTTGGATTAGCTGATCCTCCTATAGTCAAGGTTCCTGTAGAGTCCAATGCCAAAAGAACATTGGCAGCCGCATCAGGATTTTGGGTAATAGGTTTTAATCCCTGTATAGTTTGAGCGTTTTTGGCATAGTTTGTGCTAGGGAGTTGTTGGCGTGGTGTCATCTCCGGATTGTCCTGGACAGAGATGCCTACATAGAGGCTGGCATTGTTGAAGAAAATACTTTGATCTAATCGTGACGTCTTTCCGAGTTCGGCCACAAAGTTCCCATTATTATCTGGTTTGATCGATTGTTTCTCTTCCCAAAGCGTTGCCGCGCCTGTTGCTGTCGGACTATTATATATGGCAAACCGCAGAGGGGTCTCTGCGGTGATTGGTGTGTTAGTCTTATCTAACAATCTTCCTTGAAAGGAAAGTGTCCTGGGAGGAGCGGCTGTTTGCGCTGCTAGAACAGCTTGATTTTGTTTGGTGTTATCGTTCCAGGTGTGATATAGGTTCGCACCGGCGATAACTGCTCCAAGCATCAAAACTGCAAAATGAAGATAGCTCACAAAGCGATAGGTGTGATAGGCTTTATACCAAGCTGGACGCGTATACCGAAGATGGTAGAAAAGTTTTTCTTTCCAATTCATGTGGGTGGTAGATATTTGAAGTGGGGCATAGAGGGCCTTCGTGAAATTCTTGACAGCTTGAGGTTTGTTCGTGATCCCGAAATTAATTAATTTTTTTGTTACAGCAGTAGGATTAGCAAAGCGAGGAGGTAGTATGCTGGTTGCCTTGGGTATAATCGTTTTGACAGACACAGCATCTGGCACGTAGGAGGAGGCCTCCAGAATTGTTTTAACAGGGGCGAATACTTTTTTACCACCTCGTTTTAATAGTTTATAACTGATAGCCTCGGAAGTGGCAGCTATAGGACTAATAAGTAGCAAATCAGTACCCAGAGTGACAAGCTTTGTTATCTTTTGAAGCAGTCTGACCGGAGCAAGACGCGAATATGTTTGCATTTGTCTTTTCTGATCGTCTGCCGCAAGTCCCTGCAATGCTGTCAAAGGTAATGACGTCTCAATAAGAGGTGCTTCGGTAATTGGATCGGTAATTGTTTGTGGCTTGACCGGGCTAGCCTCCTGCAGGTCTAAAAACCTATCGATTATACCTTTTTCCTCAAGCCAACGAACATATCTTCTGATCGAAGAGAGTTTTCGGTTAATAGAAACAGGAGAGAGCTGTGCCTCATGAAGAAGTCTCATTTTATAGTTCTCGAGCGTGTAGGTTGAAATCTGCAAAAGTATATTAGCCGTCGTATTTCCCGAATCCTGCGTTGTCACTTTCTCAAGCCAGAATAAGAATTGCTTAATGTCTATCAGGTAGTTTTTTATAGTTAGTTTGCTTGCACGCTCGTTGAAGAGGAAATTTTTAAATTCTTTCATAAACCATGGATCCACGGGTGGTTTAAGAGTCTCGAATATAGCAAAAGGATTAGCCTCAATGGCTCCAGAATCGGCTAGGAACTGCCCAAACCGACGAAGCGAGGATACATATCGTTTTGCCGAACGAACAGCTGGAAGAGAACCTTGTGCGTTTCCCATGATTTCTGTTTGGTATGCAGTTAAAATATGGGGGGAGAGGTCTCTTGGGTTAAATGTTTTAGAAATATGGTTCTCATACCAACTGATAAATCGGCGTACATCAGAAAGATAATTTTTCACTGTTACCTTACTCGGTGGGTTCTTTTGTGAAAATAAATGATTTTTAAAATTGTTTACTATATCCATATGGTTATGTTGTGAAAAGTGATACTGGTTTTTGTCTTTATTTTAGTCTCTAGCTTCAAGATTATACCGATTATACGAATTATTAAGAAGGAAAGTCTTGATTAATTCCAGGATATAAAAATACCTATTTACTTGTCAATAAGGCAAAGGGGCTCATGATATGGAAATATATGATTTAATATAGATCATTTTGTGAATAGTCAGCAAAATGCTTTGTGAAATGGTTGTCTTAATCATATACTAAGTGTTAAAATTCAGTTCATTTCTATATTTTTCGTAAATATGGGTCAAATATGAGGCTGGTTTTTGGATGAGTACGATACTTGTCATTTATAAATGAGGTCTTTTTTCACTGAATTAACCTGCCGAAAAGCATCTTTTAATATGGGACCTTTGCACACTAATAAAAATAGACGGTAGAATTTTATTATAATTATTAAGCTAGGTAGGGAATCGGGAAATAAAGAGAAAAAGCTAGATCATTAGCAATTGTTCTGCGAAAATGCCAGCTTTCGTTTTGTTCTATTTGGATCGTAAATTCAATCAAAACGATTTTTGATAATAAGGCACCCTGAACTACCTTCGTATATGCAGTAGTAGGTGGTGCGATCATCGCACAAGTTAAGCATAATGGTGAAACCTCTTATAAAAATCATAAATCTTCATACTATAAGTATTGGATTCGGGAATACAGATAGTTCCTTCTTTATGTGATGTGCTCAGTCCCTACATCATATGAAGGTCCTACCTTGTCTCATGCGTGTTTAGCTCAGTTGTGAACCTAGATAACAAGATTTTGAAAGTATAAATAGCACGTAGGAAGAATTACTATTACAGATATATACTTATAATAATTATTAACGATACCTAATTAGGTAAAAATATAGTCTTATATTATCATATTGCTAAGTTTATAGTTTAGTAATTATAGTTGTTTATTCATGGTTTGATCTGGACTAAGCAATCATTACGCTCCTTCTGATAGTCACTCCTCTAAAATGGCGTATATAAGTGTTTATTTAGCCTTGATACTTGCTGCAAACTAAGAAAATAATCATTGGCACTAACTAAAGAGCTGATAGTATACTACTGCAATATGTCTTAAATAAGCCTATAGGAAGATATATTATATTTAGCCTCATTTCTAGGGCAACCAAATAAATAACTTTGAATATTCTCAATAGTATTGGATTTATATTTGCCCTGCTCTTTATATCTGCCACAGTCGAAAGTAAAGGTGCGAGTTAATAGTAATTTGATCTGTTTTTATCAATTAGTATCACTTTAGTCAGCACACTGCTTACTTCCAGACTAATTTTACTAAGAACTAAAATAATAAGACTTTAGCAATTCGTTATTAGTATTGATAGTATAAATTAATCCTATGAAATCAATCTAATCAAAACGCATAGTTGTGACTCTTGATACTGCCCTTCATTTGCGTTTTAAAGCCATTTATTTAGAAAAAGAGTATTGATAGTCATTGAACGATAAAAATCATTTAGCCTCATTTGCCTTTAATAGTTATAGTTTGAGCTCATCTATCTTTCAGTTATTTTTTTCTTTACACGCCAATAAATGAAGAAAAGAAGGAGTATGAATAGCAACAATCCTCCTATAAAGATAAGAGGGAAAGCGATGAAATGGATAGTTCTAGTTGTAAGGGGTCCAGCATCGGAGAGGGATAAGCTGATTGTTGCTGTGTACAGGCCAAGAAGGAATTTTTCCGGCCAAACGATCGTACTCCCTGCAAGGAGAAGATCATCACTGGCAGTATCTAGGTTTTCGGTGCTAGTGAATGTTCTGCTTGTCCCGGCAAGGATAACGGAGTTTTTGATTGCGACTCTTCCAACTGTTTGTCCGAAGATATTTTTAATTGTAATTGTGCCATGAGGATTAATGAAATGTGTGCCTACATTGTCGACAGTAAGCAAAAAAGGTACAGGGCCAGCCTGTCTTAGCAAAGGTGTAGTATAGGCATCAATAGTAGCTTGAGGCTCTTCTTTTGGTCCCACGGCTAGGAGAACATTGAGACCAATGCCGCTCTGGAGCGTAATAGCGCTTGGTTGCTGCTTTTTCTCAACTTCTGTATCTTTTTGATCTAGTTGAGTAATATTCTCTAGAAATATGAGGCTGAAATAATAATCTGAAGTTGGTTGACCTTTAGGCAATGTAATCCTTAACAAGAGTTTTTTCTTCTGTTTTGGGCCTAGTTCAATAGTATCATGAGAAAAATTGTCGGCATCTATCACTTGGACTTTGCTAAAAAAATAAGGATCTTGGGCAGGTATGGACTGGTCATTCTTTAGAAAGGAGATTGTACCTGTTCGTGAATTTGCCCTGTCAAAGAGCTTATAACCAATTTTGAGGCTGACAGAATCATCACTTTGGTTTTCAATTGTAAAAGGTGCGTGAATATCAGCAGGGGGTTGTGCCTGAATCCGGATTATAGAAGGAGAAATCTTGAGTTGTGTGCCCTCTGCAAACGCCTTTGGCAAGAACAGAGAATGAAGAATACAAAATAAAGAAATAAACAGAAGGTATTTGTAACTTTTGAGTTTTAATTTTTTGCTTTCCATATTAAAAGTTAGGTATAGCAATATAGGTAATACTATTATAGTATCCTTCTTGATTTTGCGTCGCAGAGATTGTCACTTTGTAAGTAACAGTTCCAGTTGTTTTACCTGAGGAGTGATGACTCATTATGATGGGCTGGAGGAATTCGTTTTTGGAATTATCGGGGAATTGTTTGAATATATCTACTTTATTAAATTGCTGATCACAAATCTGAGAAGTTACACTATCGCAACGATAACCAAAACCATAAGTCAGGTTACTCTCCCAAGGTGCTCCTGTTGTTTCGGTACAAGCTCCATTATCGCAACTCGTGTCAGGAATTATTTTTTTATCTTGAGCTAGGAGGGGATGATTTTGATAGGTGAGTATTTCTCCGCCGTGATCCGCATTCGTCAAAAATATTTCGGAGTTTCTAATGACGGGATTTGCTGCTGACAAAACTCCCAGATCAATTGCGTTTTGGGCAACACCTAAAGAAAAAGAATCCGTCGATTCTTTGACAGTGTAATTCGGTCCTGTCGTGAAATCACTTTTTAGACTTTGGGTTATGGAAGTTCCGAGTACTTGTTGGACTGTTTTTTTGGGAGTTGGTTGGGGGTTAGTATCAATGTTGTCGACATCAATAGAATAGTTACTGTTAGACACGGTATCGGCGTGAGCGGATTCTAAGAATGGAGAATGGAGAATGGAGAAAGAAGAAATTGAAATAACGAGAAGAAAAGTGATAGTACTTTTTTGCTTTCGATTTTTTAAATTTTGGCTTAGCATAGCACTTTCATGGTAGTTGATTTGGGGAAAAAAGACAATGCGATACGGGGTGGATTAGAATGGAGAAGTTACTATCTACAGGATAATTTTACTAAAAATGAGAGAACGTGCATAATGATTTTTACAATATAAGCGTTTTTCACAAGTTTAACAAAACATATCTTAATAGGTCATTTCACAGGATTGATTTTTAGCCTTAGAAATCTAAAGTTATACAGGATATATTTTTGTTAGTGTTTGACTAGTTTTGAAATGATAAATCATGTCTTTTTTATGGCTATTTTCTATGCTATACTGCAGAAATGAGCAACAATGTGGCTAAATCAGCCAAACCACAGAAGAGTAGTTTTGATCCAACAACGATTGAGCTGAAATGGCAATCTAAATGGGGATCGGAGGATGTCTATCAGCCTGTGTTGGATTCTGCTAAACCTCAACTGGCTTCAGGAACTACTATAGCTGAGGCTAAAAAGCAGAACAAAATAGAGAAAGACAGGCATCTGATAAAGGGTTCTGCTTTCTATGATCTGACTATGTTCCCATATCCATCAGCCGAGGGGTTGCATGTAGGGTTTAGTTACACGTCTAGTGGTATCGATGCCTATGCCCGTTTTGAACGGATGCTGGGTCACGAAGTTTTCGAGCCAATTGGTCTAGATGGCTTTGGAATTCATTCGGAGAACCATGCGATCAAGACAGGCTCGCATCCCATAGAACATGCAGAAAGAACAGAGAAAAATTTCTATCGCCAATTACACGTGACAGGGAATTCCTACGCTTGGAAGAATAAACTTGAGACATATGATCCTGAATACTATCGATGGACCCAATGGCTCTTTGTGCAACTTTTTAAATCAGGATTGGCATATAAGAAAAACTCTCCCGTTAACTTCTGTCCATCCTGTAAGACTGTTTTATCTGATGAGCAGGTGATTGACGGTCGGTGTGAGCGCTGCGAATCTGTGGTGGAAAAGCGCGATCTGGAGCAGTGGTTCTTCAAGATTACTGACTATGCAGGCAAGCTCCTTTCAAATATTGAGAGTTTGGATTGGAGTGAAAAGGTAAAATTGGCACAAAAAAACTGGATAGGAAAGAAGTCTGGTATTAACATCACCTATAAAGTAGCGGGTGTAGATGAAACTGTTACCATTTTTACAACACGTCCTGATACTAACTTTGGTGCGACCTTTATCGCCCTTGCTCCTGAGCACCAATTAGTTGAAAAGATCATCAGCGGTGTAGTGAAAATTGATGCTCAAATAGTGAGGAAAATGCAAGCATATGTTGCTAAAGCCACAAACAAGTCAGAGATAGAAAGACAAGCCGAAGGCAAAGAAAAATCAGGTGTCTTTACTGGATTATATGCCACTAATCCATTAACGGACTATCAGATGCCGATTTGGGTTTCAGATTTTGTACTCGGTGGTTTTGGCACCGGTGCCTTGGTGGGTGTTCCTGGACATGACAAACGGGACTTTGAATTTGCTACTAAATTTGGTTTGGAAATCATTCGTGTCGTGGTGGGAAAAGATGGGGATGCTTCTCCCATTGCCAAGATAGAGCAAGTCCAGGAAGATGAAGGAACGATGATCAATTCTGGCTTTCTTAATGGTATGGACATTCATAAAGCCACAGAGAAGATAATGGACCATATCGAAAAAGAAGGCTATGGTAAGCGGGAAGTAGCCTATCATTTGCGTGATTGGTTGATTTCGCGTCAACGATATTGGGGGCCACCAATCCCCATGATTTATTGTGAAGCATGTGCAGAGCGTGGTGATTCTTGGTTTATGACTGAAGAAGGGAAGAATCATTTTAAGAATGGAGAATGGAGAGTGAAGAATAGAGAAATGGCAGGGTGGTATCCTGAAGAAGTTTTGCCGATGAAATTGCCGTATATTAAGAACTTTAAACCAATGGGGACTGGGAAAGCACCCTTGGCAAATCATCCTGAATTTTATGAAACAACCTGTCCTCATTGCGGCGGCAAAGCGACACGTGAGACAGATGTTTCGGATACATTTCTGGATTCATCATGGTATTTCTTGCGCTACTTGGCAACCGATCTGAAACATATTCCATTCCCCATGTCCAAAGAAAAAGCGAAGACTTTTCCTGGAGCGACTCCTGAAGAAATCGAGCATGCTGACAAGCGTAGAACATGGTTTCCGGTAACAATGTACATTGGCGGAGCAGAGCATTCTGTTTTGCATTTGTTGTATGCGAGGTTTGTCACTATGGCTCTCAAAGACATGGGCTATGTCGATTTTGAAGAACCATTTACAAGATTCTATGCACACGGATTGATTATCAAGGATGGTGCAAAAATGAGTAAAAGCCGCGGCAATGTCATCAATCCTGATGATTACATCCGAAAGTATGGCTCTGATACATTACGGACGTATCTCTTGTTCTTAGGACCTTTTGATCAGGGAGGGGACTTCCGTGATACTGGAATTGAGGGAATGTATCGGTTTGTAAAAAAAGTTTGGAAACTTTTTTCAGGAATGGAGAATGGAGAATGGAGAATGGAGAGTTCTACTGAGGGTTTGAGATTTATGCATCAAACTGTAAAGGGCGTGACGGAAGACTTGGAGTATTTGCGCTTCAATACAGCTATTGCAAAGTTAATGACTTGGTATAACTTTTTGGCAAAACAGCCTTCACTTTCTCAAGAAGAAGTGGAAACATATTTGAAGTTATTTGCACCATTTGCGCCACATATGACGGAAGAGCTTTACCAAGTATTGAAAAATAAAGAATGGAGAATAGAGAAGAAAGAGAAAGATTTTCATTCAATTCATATGAGTGCGTGGCCGACGTATGACGAGAAATTTTTGACACAAGTTACGGTGACGGTTGCGGTGCAAATTAATGGAAAACTGCGGGGGACTGTGGTGGTTGATGCAAAGGATAAAGAAGATAAAGCGTTGATTGAGAAGTTAGCGCGGGAACAAGAGAGTGTCTCTAAATTTTTGGCTGGGGACATCAAGCATGTCATTTTTGTCCCTGGGAAAATCCTCAATTTTGTCGTCCGCTAAAACGTTCGTATTTGATCTAATTATTACTCTTTACAAAGCTCTTGTGTATAATTAAGCTAGAACTATGGATGAGCGAATTATACTTTTTTTGAAAGAACATGCACTCGCGCTGCTCCTTGGTACGGCAGGGCTTATCTGCTTAGGATATGGGTTGTTCACGTTGTCGATGCAGTCAAAAGCAGATAACGGCGTGGAGTTTCAATCTGGCCAGCATGCGGCAGACCAGAAGCGTAATGTCTCTTCTAAATCCAGCAAACAAATAACAATTGATATCGAAGGTGCAGTGCACAAGCCAGGTGTTTATACGTTGCCTGCAACGAGTCGAATTCAAGATGCATTGATTGCCGCCGGTGGTCTAGCGGAGAATGCAGATCGCAAGAAAGTCTCCCAAACGGTCAATTTGGCAGCACAACTCATCGATAGTGCCAAACTCTACATTCCACCTGTTGGTGAGCAATCTAGCGCGTCTGGCGGGGTGTCTGATACCTCTTCCGGAAGTAGTGATAGTGTCCTCGGAGCCGCAACAAAAATGATAAATATTAATACTGCCAGTGAGTCGGAGCTTGACGCACTTCCCGGTGTCGGTCCTGTGACTGCACAGAAAATTATTGCGAATCGTCCGTATCAAGGTGTCCAGGATATGGTAAGTAAAAAAGCAGTTGGTGCAAGTGTCTTTTCCAAAATAAAAGATCAGGTGAGTGTTTATTAAAAGGTTGGGTCCTGTCCACCCCTTATTCTATTTATGAAATTCGGTAAAACAGTTTTGTTAGTTTGCGTTCTTGGCGTCGTTTTATTTTTTCGTTTTCAGCAGTTTTACCACTCGAATCCTTCACTCAAAGATGGGCAAAAGTTTGATGTAACGACTACTTTGCAAGCGGAACCGAAGTTTAGTAATCAAGGACAAAAGTTCAGCATCAAGACGCCGATCAATCAGCTCATTTTTGTCACCGCATCGGCATTTCCGCGCTATCATTACGGACAAGTAATCCAAGTACAAGGAATGTTAAAAGCAAAGACATTTGACGACGGACAAACAATTTTTTTGTTATATCACCCCAAAATCGTCTTCAAACAAGACGCAGAAAATCCTGTCGCTGCCGGCGCAAAAGACATTCGAGATCGCACGGAGACTATTTATGATGCTGCATTGCCGCCGACCTCGGCGAGTCTTTTGATGGGTATCGTCTTTGGGGCAAAGGAACAATTTTCGGATGAATTCTGGCAAGATCTGCAAGCAACAGGTGTCTTACATGTGATTGCTGCATCCGGAATGAACGTGACATTTGTAGCAGCCGCACTTTTGTTTACGTTGGGATTGTTTTTACAACGACGCGTTGCATTAGTTTTAGGTTCTTTCGGCATTTTCTTTTATGTCTTCTTAGTTGGTTTTCAGCCTTCAATTTTACGTGCGAGCATCATGGGGCTCTTAGCTTTCGGAGCCGGACTTTTGGGCAAGCAAAACTTTGCGGCAGTTGCTGTATTTGTGAGCGGATATTTCTTGTTACTGTATCAACCAAGTTACCTTTTTGATGTGGGATTTCAGCTCTCATTTCTCGCGACACTGGGTATTATCTTTGTGAAGCCATTGATTGATGGGTGGTTTAGTAAGTTTGGGAAGCTGGTGGAATTTGGGGGAGAGGCGGTGAGTACGACACTTGCAGCGGAGCTTGGAACGATACCAATTCTTTTTGGAACATTCGGACAACTCGGATTACTGTCTCTTCTGGTCAATGCGCTCGTTCTTTGGACAGTGCCGCTCTTGATGATTATCGGCAGTGTTGCCGCGATTGTCGGATTAGTTTTCCCTTTGCTTGGACAATTGTTGGTGTATCCTGCGCTTCCGTTTTTGTTATTTTTCGAACTGGTAGTCTCATATTTCGGAGCGAGAGGGTGGGTGATGACATTCACCCATTGGAGCTGGACATTCTCGGTTGGATATTATCTTTTGCTTGCAGCCATTATCTTGATCAAAAAGCCAGCTCAGAAAGGCTTGTCAGTTGAAGAAAGTCTGGCTCTGGAGAAGCATTAAAGCAATGCTTGAGTGGCTTGTCGATTTATCTCAGTCATTTGATTTGAATAGTATTCTAAATCTCGCTGAGCAGTGTATTCGCTGTTAGAATAGCTGTTTGCGTTGTCTCTAGCGTCTTGTGCATATTTGCGATTTTGTTGCGCCTGGTATTCCAGGTCAGTCGCGAGCTGGTCATATTTAGTAGCCTCATCTTCATATGAAGCACGACTCTGCGCAGCTTGCTCAAGCTGATATCTCGCATTATCTATATATGATCTCAGTGTTATTGGATCCATAGCTCACCTCCACGCATTAATACTATAAAGCGGGGGAGTAATAAAAAAAACATATAAAGAGTAAGAGATATGTATGATGTGTGGAGAATGGAGAATTTATGAAAAAATTAGTACTGATTATTTTAGTGACTATTATTGCTCTTGTAAGCGTAAGCGTCTATGAATATTTCCATTTCTATGATGGGAAATTGCATGTCATTTTTTGTAATGTCGGCCAGGGTGATGCAATTCTAATTGTCACCCCCACCAACAAACATATCCTCAACGACGGTGGCCCTGATCAGAAAGTGATGGATTGTTTGAGCCGTCACATGCCGTTTTGGGAGCAACGCATAGATTTGATGATTCTTACTCATCCTCATGCTGATCATTTTTTTGGCATGTTCGATGTCTTACGGAAATATCAGGTAAAAGCATTTGCCACAGAAGATCTCTTGAATAAGACGCAAGGTTATCAGGAACTTCTCAAACGCCTTGCACAAAAGCAAGTTCCGCAAGTGCGTGTCTTTGCCGGTGATAGTTGGCACGTGGGTCAAGTACGTTTGCAGGTTGTCGGTCCCACAGAAGCGTACCTCAACCAAACCAGTCCTGGTGGAACGATCGGGGAGAGTAAGGAGTTTGCCTCTGTTATCACGGAGGTTTCGTATGGTTCGTTCAGTGCGTTATTGACAGGCGATAGTCAGGCATCCGGACTAGACAATGTGCTGAACAATATCAATACCAATCTAACGGTTCTGCAGTCTCCACACCATGGTTCGGCAACTGGACTCAACGCTGCTGTTTTACAATCATTAGCGCCGCGAGTTGCTGTTATATCAGTCGGCGCGCACAACAGATATGGCCACCCAAGTCCCCAGATATTGGACTTATACAAATCATTCGATATCCCGTATCATCGGACAGATCAGGAAGGTGATGTGGAGATTGTCAGTGATGGGAATACATGGAAAATAAAGTAATTTTATAAGATATATTTGGTTATCTGACTTTATCTTCTTTTAACAGTAGCTGTAAAGCAGCAAGATTTTGTAAAGGAGTTCCGCTGCTTCGGAAAAGCGTATAGTTTGCCTTGGGATTAACTGGTTTCTTGTTTGTCAAAAGCTCATGGAAAGTTATAATTTCTTCTGGATCAGCTAAATTGCTTCTTATTGCTTGACTGAGATCTTTTGCGCTTTTTAACGATTGTTCCCAATCGATAATCACCTGTGCCTCACCTGTGTCGTAATAGCTGTTATCAAGCTCCCAATATGTTTCGGTTGCGTAGGAAGTGAGGATAGCGCCTTTTTTAATATGCTTACGCGAAGCAGCATTGAGAATAGGTTCGTTCGCAGTTGCGTGACAAAAGATATAGTCGTAGTCACCAACGTTGGCAAGATTTCCACGTTCCATTTCAATTCCGTTTTCTTTTGCTCGTTGCATAAAGGTCGTAATGTCCCCATTTTTGTTAACACATGCAACTGCATTGAGCTCTGGATAGACACGCTTTATCGCTCGTAGTGAAGCCTGGGCATGTTTTCCTGTGCCAATGAATAATATCTTTTTGTTTGTGAGAGAGGGGATTCCAAGGGCTTTAAGTATAGCTGCATCCATGACCCCTGTACGTTGGGTAATATAATCGGTAAATGGTGTATTCAAGATGAGATTCCCATCTTCAAAGACAAGTGCATGGTCTGGAGCTTTGTGCGAAATAACATCGAAGGGGCTAAACGTGTGGTAAAAAAGTGGCGGTTTCATATCTCTCGGCTCAACCATAATGAGTGTGTAACAGTCACCAAGGAGTTTCCCTTTGACAAAAAATTCAGGAGTGTATTTATCAAATAAATAAGAGTCTTTTTCAATAAAGACTTTCCGAATTTGTTCTGTAAGGTCTTTGTAATCGAGGTTCATGAATAAATTATAGCAGGTCTCTTCTGGGATGTTCATACAACCGTATTGATTTGAGACCGAGCTTTTTGAATTTTGGGTGAGAAACAGGGAGAAGGTTTGAGGTTATTTCTTGTTGTTGCTCGTATGAGAGAATCCAGGGTAAATATGTGTTTTCTTTTTTGCTCAGAAATCCTTCACCAGCCCAGAACTGGACACAACTGGTTAGGCAGGAACCATAATGAATACAGCCTTCTAGCTTTTTGTTAAAAGAGATGGAGATGCCATTTTCAAAATATTTTTTAGCAAGAGTGACATCTGCTTCCAAAAAAGCATCATGCATAATATATGCCCATTTCGCATGCTTTATTTTGGCTTGTTCACTGAGTTTGGTGAGATCTTCATGCCCATTCCACATGTGGTTTCGATATGACCGCAGTATCTTTTGCGCTTGTTCTTCTTTGGGCAATGCCTCAAAATGTTTAAGATATTTTGGGAATAGTTGTTCCATGAAGGGAAAAAGTTTTTTGGGAAGAGAAGTTTCAGAGGTCAATTCGTACCTCAGGGTTATCTTGCGATGAGTAGGAATAGTATCTCTAAAAAGCTGCAACATCTGAGAAAATTTTTGCGTATAGATTGCTCTTGCTTCAGGTTTGTAATTATCTAAAAAAGTTAAGACAACTTCGTCACCGCGATAGATCACCTCGATGCCGGGATGGTATATGCTTTCAATCTATACCTTTCATAAAGTATTTTTCGGTATAATTTGACAAATTCACCAAAAAGCTCCAGAATAAATTTCCTGTATGAAAACATTCACTTTACTGCCCGAAGAGCGAGAAGATCTCGTACGACTTGGGAAACAAATAAAAGA
>JBBSGT010000014.1:0-28067 GCA_038253825.1 Candidatus Levyibacteriota bacterium | reverse complement strand
GTAGGTAGAGTTTTTAAATCAGAACTTAAGGTATATAAATTAGTGCTTAAAGATCCAAAGACTCCTTTTTCAGGAAAGTTATTTCTTGCATTGGCTGTTGGCTATGCGCTTATGCCTTTTGATCTTATTCCGGATTTTATTCCTATCTTAGGCCAGCTTGACGATCTTATTATCGTACCTTTACTTGTGATCCTCGCTTTAAAAATGATACCGAGAGAAATTATTGATAAATATAGAAAACAAGTTTATGGACACTAAGCGATCCAATCAACAGAAGGAGTCGGAGGCTGTGCAATAAAGGTAAGCATTAGAGCATCAGCATAGTCAGGTGATTTGCCGGTCCGTCTTTTTAATTCATCTTTTGGTTCGATTTGTAGGACTTTATCTGTATTTACTTTATATTTAATCCAGGTAAGTTGCTTAAACCCTTCTTCTTTCGCTAATTTACCTCCGGCATCAAGCCATACTTTTGTATTCCAATACGCTTCAGCTTTAATATTTTTATACTTTGTAACATCTTGCGCTCTTTCTCCAACTGAAACACCATTGACAGCAATATCCAGCTCTCGTAACCTGTCCGAAACGCCTCTTCCGATTCCAATATCATCAATATAGACATCTTCAGCTAAAAGGTTCGGGTGTTCTCGCAGTATCCTTTGGACTTCAGAAACATTACTCATTGTGTCATTGGATCTATTTTTTGATTCAACCCATGCGGTATCTTGGTTTCGCAGTACATAGACATTAAAATCTCCGCCTCCTCCAATATCAACTCCCAACTTCAGCTTGCCATCACCTTCAGTAATACTTGATGTAAAAGAACCCTCTAGTTTTTCATAGGTAATGAGATTTCTATAGCCTCTTTCATCGAGCATATCTTCAGCAGGGAATTGGCACTCGTAAAACACATCAAAAAACGCTTCTTGGCGCATTTCATCAATAAACTCTTCTGAATATCTACCTTCTTTGAGTGCTACTTTATAGTCAATAAAGATTTTGTTATATCTGCTATCGTTCCATGTTCTATAAAAGTGGTTTCTGTAAAAAGGGTTTCCGATCTCAAGCAAAAAAGTATCCTGATATTTATACCCTCCAAGCATTCTTTTAACTGTAGCGTAGAGTGGATCATCAATCAGCGAACTTTCGTCTAAAATAATTCTGTTCCCTCCAAAACCCATTGCCGCTTCTATACTTCTTTTCTGATTTCTGGCATCAAGTGTTAGGACCATCACACCGCCACCGCCTTTATAGGTTAAGTTGGTTCTTGATCGCTCACGCCTTAACCGATCCAGCGTTACATTGTTATCAAGCTGCAGTCTTTCAGTAAAAATCGGATCATCAAATGAGTGGTCAATAATATACCCCATGATGATTTGGGCCTTTTTCTCAGTCGGAGCAAGAATAGTAAATCGCTCACCCATAATAGAAGCACAGGGCAAAACACCAAGACCGACAGTTAAAGATTTTCCATATTGAGTGGGCGCAATAATTTGGTTTCGGGGATGCTCTATATCAACAATGAGGTCAAATATCTTTCTCTGATTTGGGGAGAACTCGATTTTTTGACTTCCTATTTTGAACAGACTTTCCAGGTCTTTTGTGTTTTTCATTTCGTCTTAGTTTTATTAACTCTCTGAGTAATACCGTTCCTTCGCTTTCTTCATCACTTATAATTTTTTGAACATTAAATCCAACCATTTTGAGAAGTGCTACAGCTGCCTTCCAGTTTTTCTTAGCAACTTCAGCTTTCAAAACTACAATGGCATCAGCAACACCTTGTTTGAGATGAAACTCAGCTTCGGAAAATTCCTCCAGAGCTTCTTTAATAAGCTGGTCCCGTCTCCATTCAAAAGCATCATGATATTTTCCTCCACGCATGAACCATTGCCTGAGCGTTCCTTCCTTGGCTTGTGCAATCGGCTCAAGCCTTTTATATTTCCATCCTTCAAGCTTAAGATCAACGATATTCCTCCCAAATGCATCAAGCTTTTCATAAGGATTTAAATCGTTAATTTTTTTCTGTTCGTTTTGTTCGTTTTGTTCGTCGTTCATACATAGATTATATTCGTCTTAACCACTGGTAATATACATTTTGAGCCACCTGAGCCATCATAAGAGGCGGTACAGACATACCAACTATGTAAGCAGCATCCATTCCCAAAAAGTTATAATCAAGCGGAAATGAAGAGGCTAGACAGTATTCTTCTTTGTTTAATAGTCGAGGCTGTGTAAACAGCATATTTTTATCAGCTGCGATAATGGTCCTTAGTGTTTTACTGTCGTAAATAAACCGGTGAGTAAAAAACATCCGTTTCTTATAAATCCGTTCGTGAACATCACTAATTGATAAATCTCCTCGTTGTCGTTTTTTCCACAAAGCAAGCAATTTTCCTTTGAGTGGTTTTGCTCCGGCTCCATCTGTTTTAATTTCTTTATAAGGAATCGAGGGTTCGTTAAAATCCAAACGAAGTCCCGGTAAATTTAAATCCTTTCTGCTTCCAACAAAAAATACCCGTTCTCTGGACTGTGGTACACCCATAGAAGCAGCATTGAGTAAAAAAAGCTGCATGTCGTATCCTGCCTGAGAAAATCTGGTAAAAATTTCAAGCGTGTATCCTTTGGCATTACCAAGCAGTAAGCCTTTGACATTCTCAGCGATAATTACTTTTGGCTGTAATTTTTTTGCCAGATCTATAAACTCAAAAAATAAATCATCTAACGTCTGTTCTGCTTGTCCTTCCCTAAATTTCTTTTCCTTACCCCAAGCATCTTCTCTTTGTCCGGCAATACTGAAAACAGAGCAAGGAGGAGAGCCATCCAAAACATCCAGGTTATAGAACTCCTCTGGTAAATCGGTCCTATTCTTGAAAGTCCGTATATCCTCCAAAAACTTATACTTTGGGTGATGATTGGAATCATAAAGCCGTGCCATTTCCGGATCTATTTCATTAAAGCCAATTACATCATACCCCGCGAGTTTATAACCCATTGAAGAACCCCCTCCACAAGCGAAGGTTGTTAATACTGTCGATTTATGATGCTCAATACCTTCTGCCGGATACCCGTCTGAAAGATTCCATCGGTAAGGAAATTTATGTTTGTTCATACTCAAATTTAAAACCGCAGCGCGGGCATTCTGCATTTAAATCTTTTTCAAGACTGTCAGTATTAACTTCCTTATTCTTATGATCAAAACTCTCAGAGGGTGCATTCATGATGTCTGCAATAAGTGTTGGTTCTAAAAGATCAACCGCGTAATCATTCCAGTCTAAATTGAAATCAGGCAGTAATTTTTCGAGTAAGCCTTCATCATAAAATCCAGCTCTGTCATTGTCTGAGAAAGAATACTCAAGCATCTGGTTCTCATCTTTGGGTTTCACAATTGATACCCACACTTTTTCAATTCCTAATTCCTTAAGCGCTTTGTATCGCATGTTTCCGCCTAATATGATCCCGTCAGGCGTAAGAATAAGCGGTTTATACTGTCCGAGCTTTTGTATCTGCTTTTTCAGCCTGTCCATTCCCTCCTCAGTAATATTACGAGGGTTTTTTTCATATTCTTTTAAAGTTGTTATGTCTATTAATTTAATTTCCATATGTTTCTTGTTGAAATTCTGTTATCCACCTCCTTAATCTGCTAAGTTCCGGTCTAGTATAATCAGCTAACACCGAATGCTTATACCATTTCATAAATATTGATCTCGGCTTCGCTCCCGGATTCATAAGAAAGTAGAAATAAACAAGATTTTTTATTAATTCCATATCTTTTTTCATTGCTACCACTTGAGTTTGCCTTTAACTCTCAGGCGACTTCTCATTCGCAGCACTATTTGATGGACCGCCTGCAGAGAAACTTCTAACTTTTGCGCTGTTTCGCGTCTTGTATACCCATCTGCCAGAAGCGCAGCGACAGTTCTTTGTCGTTTTGTTAAGCATTGATAGAGCCAATCGTTTTGAATAAAGCTTGCCGCTTCCTCCGCTTGAAAACCATTATCACCAAGCTCGATTCCGGCTTCTTCTAAAGCATCAATGGATACGTGCTGAACATATACTTTTATTGTCTGCTGTCTAATTCTTGGCATTAGCATTATGTTTTTAACTTCTTAAAATCAAAATTTTCTTGTAATCCATTTTCGTAAATGTAAAAGAAATATTTAATTTTCTCTTCGCTGTTCAGTTGATTTGGATAATCGACAAGGTAGGAATAAGCTTTTTCTAAATTGCTCGTTTTCCGTCCATTTTCTGCCTGCTTAAAAGCTTTTAACCATCGGCCTTTTAATTCTTCAGTGAGTTTTATTTGCAGCTTGTCAGCGTAACGAAACGCCTTATCCTGCCATTGGGTTGTTATTGCATTGCTCTTAGGAGGAGAAAACTTGTATTTGTCCTGTAGAATTGCTCCTACCGAATTTAATGATTTTTTAATTTCTGGGCTGTTGCCAGTATTTATATTCTCTTCAGTTCGTTTCACTTCACTTCCCTTCAGTTCAGGAACCGTTTGGATTCCAGTGTATTCCATTTGGAACTCTTTGTCTTCCAGAAATAGTAAAGCTATATTTTCCCAATTTTTCTTATGGTCTTCTTCAAGCTTTATTTCTAAAATCGTTTGAGGTTGTCGATCTTTTTTAAGGATTTGATGTTGCGAAAAGTTATTAACTCTATAGTATTTCTTACCCTGATATTCAAAAACAGAAATAAGCTTATTTTCCATCATGGTTTCCAAATGGATTCCAACGTCTTCCGCTGTAATATCTAGCATTGGGCATACAAGAGCCTTTAGAGTTCGTGGAGATGAGGGAAGCAGTCCAAAATCATCCGCATGAGGAATCATCCAGGTAAATATAAGTTGAGCCTCGATCGGCATATTTGCTACTTGCTCAGACACCGAAATTTTTTTATCAATCATTCTTTTTTGCGCCATATGTTTTATGCAAATAAACTTTGTTGTACTGGAGCGACCATTTCACTCATTTGTTCTTTAGTAACAGGTATTGCGATATTTCCTTGATAGACATACTCAATTTCTTCTTTTCCCCACTTCTCTAAATCAACAACCGGTAAATCTTTAGGATCATCTTTAAAGTCTGTCTGATGGACTTCCCAGTTTTTTAGAGGCAATACGTATTGGCTATGTCCGCCAAAAGCAACGAGGATTCCTTTTGCTTTAAATACTGAAGGCTTTGTCAAATAAATAATATTCCTCTCAACGTAGCGGTAAATTATTGTCAGATTTCTTATTTTTAATTCTTCAAATTTAGTAAGAAGTCTTTTAGCGATTGCGTAACCATTGAATTTTCTAAAAAGCTTTGCATCATCAATATTTGCAATATAGTAGTATTTTTTACCGACCCCGTAGAACTTACCTTGTCGATAAGGTTTTTTGTTGTACCAAATTGATAAAACGGCGTTCTTGGGCATAGGACAGGTATTTACTTTTTAATTTTTGTTTAAATCCTCTAGCCGCCTTCCACTCAGTCGGTGAGAAGACAGCTGCAAGACTCAACCAGCATTGGGACAACCCTTCTTGTGATACTTATTGGTTGTTCCGCACATCTGACACTTGCCAGAAACAGGGGAGATTTCAGCCTGCGTTTGTTGGGCAGGATGATTTACGACTGTTTCTGTTTTTGCTATTGGTTCCGGTTCTACTCCTTTTTCAGCCCAATCTTTAACAGTTTTCCCAGTTTCTGCAGTAACCAGAAATTCAGGTTTGTCCATAAAAAGACCGGTTCTGTCTTTGGAAGTATTAGCCAAATGATTTTGACCAATATCAAACGAAAGCGTCAGTTCATACTCAAACCCTTCTCTTGTTATTTCCTTCAGTCCTTTTTTCTCAACCTTCAATCTTCCATTAGTGTCTTGAGTCATTGCATAATCCTGTTTCTTGCGAACAGTAGTAATGACATGAGCTGTTGATTGAAGAATTGACTGAATGAACTTCTGATGTCGAGGCGTTACTTTGCCCCAATCCTGATAACGACCGCCGAGTTTATCAACGATCTCAAGACAACCACCTTCGCCATCCCATTCATGAGTAATAGAGTCAACAATAATGACTTCCATTCCTGCATCTTCGGCTGTTTTAATTGCCTCGATATAGCGCTCAGGAGCAAAAGGAGCTTTTAAAGTAATGACGTTATAACCTCCGAGACCGTCATATAAATCTGCTGATCCATTTTCTGTATCAATAATGCAGATTTTGTCCCAAGACGTCATGCCACTTGCCAAGAGAAGCGCAGAATAAGTTTTTCCAGAACCCGAAGTTCCAGCGATTCCTATTCTGAGTTTGCTTTTACTTTTTTGTGCTTTTCTTAATTCCATATATTTTTTTCACCCCCTTTCAAAATAAATTTTTAATCCCACCATAAACGGACTACATATTTACCATCTATGGCTTTCCAGTTATGTTCATCTGCTCCAAACTCAACAGCCATTGATCCAAGAGCGAGTGCAACTTGCGCTTCTGTTGGACCAGGAAGAATTGAAATTACCAATGTATCCCGATCATTCTTGAAGGCATAAGATCTTTCTTCATCTATATCCACAATTTCGAAATAAGGATTTAGGTTATGTGTATAAAGAAAGTGCTTTATTTTGCTTGCACCTGGGCAGTTGCTAAACTCTTCTAGTTTTATTTCACTTGGTTGCATATTTTTCCTCCTCCTTTTCTATTTGTATATCCAATAATTTGGCGTAATATTCTGCTTGCTCCACATCTTCTTTGCTCGCAATCCCTTCAAATTCTTGAGCGAGTAAAGAAAGTCTGCATGGTAAACAAACGTACTCGTTTGTTTCTTTCCAGAGCTTGACTGCTTTCTCTTTTTCGCAATAGACACAAAAGTTATTCGTTTTCATCAACAATGCTCCTTTCTTCGGGATCAAGCCTTTGGCAGTCCCAGCACAAAACAACTCCTAATTTATCCTTTGAAAACTTTGCGACTTTCATACTGACTGTTTTTAAACAACCCTTATTTCTGCACCAATCTCGTTCAGGTTTTAGAATATAAGAAGCAAGTCCTGATAGATCGGTTCTTGATTTTGAAAATCTGCGTCTGATCATAGTTAGTTCAATATCTCCTTTGAGAAATTAGTAACAATAACTGCCCAATTCTGATTACATTCAAAACTTGGGCAGTAAATAGATCCGATGGCGCGATTGGAAGCTAATTTATATTTCTCGGACAGGAGCTTTCCTTCGTACTCAATAGAGTCATATAATGCCGGAAACCTCATTAAATTTCCGCCTCCGAGCCCAAATGGGTTATTTGAGCCTTTTGGCATCCTTTTTCCAAAATTTGACTCTATTCCTGAAATTGCAGGCATCAAAGTCCAATCCAGACCGTATGTATCAGCTATTTCAATAAAATCTGCTGCAGAGGAAGCAAGGGGAGAGCATTTGTCTTCAAAGAAACTTCTGAGGGTAGTTATCCTTCTATCTTCTTGCATGGTTGCTGTAGGGGTCACAGAAGGTCTACTAACCTCTGTTATAGTGGCAGCTTGAGCTTTAGAGATATACGAAACAGGCTTTACAATACTTCTTTGTCTACAAATAAAGCAGATGATAAGAATTGCGATCAAAAATACAATAAAAGGATAGATTTTTCTCATAAAAGCTCGTCTTTTCATTCTTTTAATTCTTGAGCTTACAAATGGCTGTGGCTGAGTGAAGTCGGTCATGATTTAACCTCCTTCTTTTGTTCACGCTTGATGATCTTGAATACTGCAGGTTGGGTGATTTGGTACTCCAGAGCTAAGGCATACATTGACTTGCCTTGCTTGTGTTTCGCGTAGATTTCTTGATTTCGTTGTAGTTTTTGTTTGCTCATACAGCTTGACGGTTATTAACCTATCCGTTAATCTATAACCGTACTTTGAAAGCCAAGAAAAAAGCGCCTCGTGAGGCGCTTCTCTGTTAGCTGTATGAGCTATTTAGCTTTAATTTCTCTGTCTCAGAAATGCAGGGATATCCCATTCGTCTTCGGCGCTTTTTTCTGATTTCCTTTCATCATCTTGCTGTTGTTGCCGGGACTGTTGCATAATTGGTGGCTGGTGCTGATCGTCATCATTTGACTGCTGTGGCTGTGGCTGAGATTGGGGTTGCTGCTGTTGTTGGTTGTTATTATTGTTGTTTTGAATTCCTTGAAGGAATGGATCCTGACGACTCAAAGGGGTTTGAGAAATTTCAGGGGTTGGTTGGGGGATGACAAATTGTTGCAAACGCTGTTTGGCTTGATCAAATCCGGTCGCAACGACCGTAATACGAATCTGATCGTGCATCGATTCATCAATCGTTGCACCGAAGATGATGTTGGCATCCGGATCTGCTGCGGCTGAGATGATCTTGGCAGCTTCGTCAACTTCTGTCATGGTGAGATCCTGCCCACCCACCACGTTGAAAAGCACACCACGTGCGCCGTCCATTGAGATCTCAAGAAGTGGTGAAGCGATCGCAGAACGAGCTGCTGTCTGCGCTCTGTTCTCACCGATCCCGGAACCGATACCCATGAGTGCCGAACCAGCATTTACCATAATATTTCGGACATCAGCGAAATCGACGTTAATCAAACCGGGCTGTGTAATGATTTCTGAAATTCCCTGTACTCCTTGCGTGAGCACTGAATCAGCAACTTTGAATGCATCCAGAAGTGAAAGTTTGCGATCAACGACATCGAGAATGCGTTGATTTGGGATGACGATGAGTGTATCGACTTTATCTTTAAGGCTGTCAATTCCCTCCTCTGCACTGACCATCCGTCTGGTCCCTTCAAACATAAACGGCTTGGTCACAACAGCCACGGTCAATGCACCGACTTCCTTGGCAACTTCTGCAACGATAGGTGTCGCGCCTGTCCCCGTGCCGCCACCCATACCACAGGTGAGAAAGACCATGTCTGATCCTTCAAGTGCATGTTTGATTTTCTCACGTGATTCTTCAGCCGATTCCCGACCGATCTCAGGATCACCGCCAGAACCAAGTCCCTTGGTAAAGGCTTCTCCGATTTGAATTTTGGTATCAGCTTTGTTGAGAAGGAGTGCTTGTGCATCAGTATTGACAGCCACGAAATCGACATTTTGAATAGCTCCGCTGGCAATCATAGAACCGATAGCATTACTACCACCACCGCCAATTCCCATGACACGGATTTTCGCAAAATTTGTAGATTGAGGCTTAATTAACATAGTACTGAGTGTTGCTCAAATGCTAACAGATGTCAAAGCCAAATGCAATAACAGAAATTACGGTATGAAGGTTTTTATGAGATTTATGATTTTCTTGAATGCCTTGGAAGCACCCATGCCACCACCCATTGAGAATCGTGAGGTTTGTTTGGTAGAGCCTATACTCATACCATATCTAACTAAACCAACGGCTGTAGAAAATGCAGGATGTTGGACTTCGTCGATAATACCTTTCACATCGGTCGGCATACCAATGCGGACTGGCATAGCGAGTGTTCGTCGTGCTGCTTCACGCAGCCCCACTGTTAATGCTCCTCCTCCGGTGAAGACCACACCAGCCGGCGTTTGTGCAGCAAATCCGCTCTTCTTGATCTCAAGCGCAATCATCGTACAAATTTCATTGAGACGAGGGCGGATGATACCGTCAACGAGTGTCTTTTGACTGACTTTGCGGATATCTTCTGATAAATTAAGGGAAGAAAGATCGACTTCATCAGATGGCTTTTGTTCTTTCGGTTCATCTTCCGAACGAACAATGCGTTTGCTTTGGGTTTGGGAGAAAAAGAGTTTGATCTTCTCTGCGCTTTCCAGTGAGATGCGAAGACCGATTGCTAAATCATTGGTTACATGCCTCGCACCGATTGCAAGCACCGAAGAATAGGCTACTGAACCCTCTGTATAAACGGAAATGTCAGTTGTTCCGGCACCGATGTCTACAAGGACAACCCCAAGTTCTTTTTCTGTGTCAGAAAGAACTGCAAGAGAACTGGCATACCCACTAAAAGCAAAACTGTCGACATCAACGCCGACTTCTGAGAAAGCTTTTTCAAGGTTTCGGAGAGAAACAGTATTGGCCGTGACAATATGTGTATCTACCTCAAGACGAGTTCCAGCCATACCGACGGGATCCTTGATGCCCTCTTGGCCATCGACAATGTAATTGCGGGGAAGAACGTGGATGATGTCTCGTGTGGAAGGAATGGAGATCGCTTTGGCTGCATCGATCACCCGTTGAAGATCGCTCTCACTAATCTCGCCATTTGGCGTAGCAACGGCTACTACACCTCGTGAGTTTTGGCAGTCGATCTGACTGCCTCCAAGTGAAACCATCACATGGGACGCAGAATAACCGGCCATACGCTCAGCTGATTCAAGTGAAGCGTTAATTGCATGGACTGCTTCTTCGATATCCACAACTTGACCTTTACGAATACCCTGCGACTTAACTTCGGAAACCCCGAGAACACTGATAACATTTTCGACAACTTTGGCGATAACGGTAACAATTTTATACGTACCTACATCTATAGCGACAATAATTCTTCCTTCCATAATATATCGGTGAAATACGCGAAAACATACTTGTTATCCGCGTAACTTAATAACTGGCTTCTCAAACCGCAAATCTAACTGTGAAAACAGCTTACCTTCCATTGTAAGATGTGAAAGGATGTATTGTAAAGAGGCTATTTGCGTCATTATATCTTTTTGAGAAGAAAATGTCACCACACCCCCTTGCTGTAATGTAACTTTAAAAGACCCATCTTTTTCTTTGGTTATGGATGAGAAAGCTATATTCTCACCCTGCAAATCTTTTTGTAATTCCGTATAGGCTATATCCTGTTGTTCACTTCGCATAACTGGTTTCGCAGCAAGTGGTATGACAATCTGAAGTTTACTTGTTTTTTGTAGATAGACATAATAAAGACCACCGCTTCCCAGAATGACAACTACCAAAACACTAAGACTAATAAAAAATATTTTTTTAAAAAATCGCTTTCTTTTACGTGGTAGACTTTTTTTCTTTTGCATATGCTACCTCCTTTAAAATATTCTCTGCCGCATCTGTATGAATAAGTTGTCTCGCATCCAAGGCATGCTTTGTATAATTTCCTAGGTGTTCTGTCATATTGTTAATTGTTTCAAGCAATCTCTCAGACGACGCAGTCGATTGGTTTACTATCTCTGCCAAACCATTTTTTTTGACAAAGGCTGCGTTGGCAGCCTGCTCGTTCTGTTGGCCATAAGGCAAAGGGATAAAGAGACTGGGTTTACCAAGATATAAAAGTTCTGTCACCGTATTAATTCCTGATCTGGCAATGACCAAATCTGCTTGTGATAAAACATGTATAACATCTTCAGAATCGATAAATTTCTTAAGCACGTATTTCTTCTGCAAATGCTCAGGCAATTGCGACCGTCGATCTTTCAAATGATCAAAATCCGAATACCGCTTTGAATCACCTGTCTGATGAATAATTGTATATTTTTCCAACAATTTTTCTAGACAGCCGGCAATTAGGACATTGATGCCATGTGCTCCACCACTTCCACCAGTTATATATAAAAGTTTATCAGAATTTGCTTGCTTTTGACTTGGTACTTTTGCAGGCACAAGGAATTCTTTACGCAAGGGATTGCCAGTAAAGACAATTTTCTCCTTGGGAAAGTAGCGAGCTGATTCGGGCCATGAAAGACAGATTTTTGTCGCAAATTTAGCCGAAATTTTATTGGCAAGGCCAGCATGCAACGTCTGTTCATGGATGACAACCGGAATTCGTTGCGTCGCTGCTGCAACAACGACCGGAACTGCAACATACCCACCAAAAGAAAGCACGACATCAGGTTTGTATCGAAGCAGAATCATATTTGCTTGTGCGAATCCTGCGGGAATTTTCAGAATCGATAAAAGTGAACGTCCACTAAATTTTCGTTGCAATCTTCCAGTCGTCAATGCTTCAAAAGCCAGATGGAGTCTCTGTGCGGTTTGATACTCCAGTGAGAGGGCTTGATCTCCCTCAAAAGCATGTTTGCGACCGACGAGTAAAACATCCCAATCCTTAGGCATCTCTTTAATCACAGCCAAGGCAGGAGAAAAATGCCCACCACCGCCAACCGCAATCAATACCTTCATATACTTAAGTATAGCACTAGCATGGCTCATGCACTAACTCTTCATATGGTAGAATTAAATTTATAATGCGATTTGTTTTCTTTAGTTTACCTGCACAAGGACATACCAATCCAACACTCGGAGTAGCAAAAGAGTTAATCGATAGAGGTCATACGGTTATCTATTATTCGCGTGATGAATTTAGAACACAAATTGAGTCAGCCGGAGTAATCTATAGAAAATATCCAACGGCTATTGAATCCGATCGAAGAATCAGCAAAAACCCAGCCCTTTTTGGCAAACTTATCATGGATCTTACCGACGATCTTACACCACCACTTCTTTCTGAACTTGAAAAAGAGAAAGTGGATTGTATTGCATACGATACAGTAGCGCTCTGGGGAAAAACAGTATCCAATACATTGCATATTCCAGCTGTATCATTTTTCACTACGCTTGCATTTAATAATAAGATCTTTCAAAAAAATCTTTCCTTTTATCTAGCAAGTCTTACCAAAGCACTGTCTACAAGACATATCTTTCTGCAAGCTTTGTATAAATACCATAAACTTGGCAAACGTTATGGTTTTAAGACAAATACAATAAACGAATTTCTTCTCAGCAAAGAAAAATTAAATATTGTCTTTACCTCTTCGTATTTTCAACCTGTTTCTGAGAGCTTTGATAAATCTTTTACTTTTGTGGGCCCTTCTATAAATGCAAGAAGTGAAAATGTTGATTTTGTTAAAATTCTCAACACAAACAAAAAGATCATCTATATTTCGACGGGAACGATATTTAATGACAATCTTGCTTTTTATCGTCTCTGCATCGAAACATTCAAAAACACCCCTTATCAGGTAGTTATGTCACTAGGTCATCGTTTTTCTCTTAATGACCTGCCAACAATTCCAGACAATATGATTATCAAAAATCATATTCCGCAAATAGACGTACTGAAAAGAGCTGCTGTATTTGTAACACACGCTGGTATGAATAGTGTGAATGAAAGTATGTATTTTGGTGTGCCGATGATTCTTATTCCCCAAATGTACGAACAAGCTTTTAATGCCCAACGAATCCAAGAGCTTGGAGCAGGAATATATCTGAAGCAAGAAAAGGTAACAAAGAGAATACTTTTGGATGCGATAGAAAAAGTTTTGACAGACAACACTTATCATACTTCCGTTAAAAAAATTCAAAACACCCTCCAAGAAACAGGCGGAGCAAAACAAGCAGCAAATGCGATTGAAGCATACCTTTCGTCAAAAATTAGATAATTTAAACCTTTTCCGAGAACCAGTTGAGGAGAAGTTGCAAATATCGCTCTTCAGAATCTCCATTTTTCATACTATGATCTGCATTTTCTAATACAATATACGTGAGATTAGATTTATCTTTCACAGCATTTTTGTAATCTTCTATTGTCTGCTGTGGTGTCCATTCATCATTCTCTGATTGAATAAGGTACACTTCACTGTTGGATTTATAAATTGCATCAAGCGCTTTATTTTCTTCCGGGACATGCTTTTCATTTCGCCATGTTATAGTCCATGAGGAATCCTCTGGTTTTGGATCTGTAAAACCCTCATCAGGATAACCAGCAGGGGCGTGAAGAACCAACCATTTGACTTTCCTTTTACTGGTAAGGATTGATCCCAAATAAGCACCGAAACTTGTGCAAATAATACCCATTCGCTCCTTATCAACATGCGCTTGCTGTACAAGAAAATCGTATGCAGCAATTACATCATCGACGTAATCTTTTCTGCTAAGAATTTTTCGATCACCTTCACTATCACCATGGCCACGAAGATTGAATGACAAACATATAAAACCCAATTTTGCAAGCTGCTGCGCCCGGGGGATCATTCTTTTCTGACTACTTTTCCATCCATGGAGAAAAAGTATTGCTGGATTTTTTGTTTTTATTTGCTCTGGATAGAACAAAGTTCCTGTCAATTTTTGTCCGTCGACTTCGAATGAAACTGGTTTCATGTATAGATTATACCACCGCTCAGAAGTAAAAATAGCTATTTTTTGAGAATTTCTGATACTATTAGGCTACTACCCATGAAAGTAAAAAAAAATAAAAAGAAACATTTCTCTGTCAAGCGTTGGGTGGTGCTCAGTCTTATTCTTATAATTGTGCTCGGATTTGGATTGTTCTTCATATTTAATCCTTTCATACAACGCCCTGAACTGCAGCAGCCTGTCATTGGACATTTTGTGATTAACAAACCTACTCTCTTGAAACAATACACAACGCTGGATCTTAAACCTGATTATAAAGACATGAAATATCAGCCGAGACAATTTAGTGCTGGAGTTATGGCAGACAGTTATACTAAAAGTACTCTGAAAGTTACCGATCCAGGAAAGTACAAAGGTTGGGATTTTCTTACAACCTTGCACGAGGAAAAAACGCTTCAGCTTGATTTTAATAGACCCGAAACTGTCGTTGTTGTGTGGCGGGGACAATCACCCATTCCTTCCTGGCTTTCTAGCTGGCGAGCTGATCAACCCGTTCTCATTAATGGCAAGAGCTATGCCACGTATCGAAAACTCATTACTCAATCTTCTCTAAAAATAAAAACCTCTGGCGCAAGCCTCTTCTTATTTGCAGAACAAAACGGTACTCCCTCAGTGCCACCGACAGCTCCCGCAAATGTAACTGTTCCAAAACCAAATCAACCTTGTCCTGCTTGGGTCCATGATGAATATAAAGCCCGAGCACCTA
This sequence comes from Candidatus Levyibacteriota bacterium, assembly GCA_038253825.1. Classification (GTDB taxonomy): domain Bacteria; phylum Patescibacteriota; class Microgenomatia; order Levybacterales; family UBA12049; genus JACDET01. Next base: position 13,257 of record JBBSGT010000014.1, on the reverse strand, counting down.
ATGGGAAGCTCTATCCCACATGGCATCCACAGATCGATCCTGTCTACTGGTGTTATTTTAATCATGAACATGGATCAGATCCTTCACTTTTTGATAAAAATTTCCGCATTCCTTTTGGCTATGCAGGCAATGCTATGGGCATGCATGAAGCGCATGTTGGGTATAAAATATATGTTTGGGATGATAAGAGAGGACATATCTGGCTCGCACTCCAACATCAAGGCACTGCTACAAACCAAGCAGCTTGTGGAACAATGCATGAACTAGATATTGCTGCCAAAGATAAAAAAACAAATGAAATTGTTTCTGAACAATATTTTGTGGGAGATTATGGTATCAGCAGGCCGATTGTTACCACCGATAAAATTAGACCAACCAAATGCCCGAATGAACCCGATATAAATCCTCAAAATGTCGGCGTGAGATTCCTTCCTGTCAAAGATCATGGAGCTATCATGGGAGAGCCATGGACTGTTAATAAACAAAATATTATCGGTTTTAACTTTGCTGATTTTACCGTCAACACTCTTGATTCTGTGCGTATGTGTAAAGACATCACCTGCGATAGTATTGTTTATACAGGAGAGACCGGCACAAATCATACAATAATGTACGTGCAAAACTTTGGTCCGAAAGCAGGTATTGGTCACAACGGCATTTATTTTACCGATCCTATGGGTAAACAATTACTCTCAGCGAAGAATCCGAGCGCAATTCAACAGTATACTAAACCCGGGCGAAGTATCAGCAGTGATCTTCCTTATACGTCAACCTTGGAGGCAAGCTGTAGGGATATATATGGAACAAGTGGGATCATGACCTGTGGTAAAGGACTCTCAAGCGTCAGTACTGCTCGAGAAAACGCTATAAAAATTCCGAATTAATGATTCGAAGCTTGTTTGGAAATATTAAGAAGAATACCAATTGAAGCCAAATCGATAACTAAAGCTGATCCTCCGTATGAAATAAACGGAAGAGGCACACCTGTCAGAGGAAAAAGAGCTGTCATAGCACCCAGATTGACGAGTACTTGAATCCCAAGAAAGCCGATAATCCCTCCTGCCAAGAGCTTGCCAAAACTGTCTTTAGCTTTACCCGCAATAAATACACCACGCCAAATTAAACTCGCAAAAACTGCGATCAAAACGACCGAACCGATCAAACCAAATTCCTCTGCAATAATAGGGAAAATTGAATCTGTCACATTTTCAGGAAGATACGCATACTTCTGAATCGAATTGCCAATACCGAGACCGAAAATTCCACCGGAACCAAGCGCGATTAAAATTTGCTTGACGTGGTAAGATGTTTTATCAAGAGAACTTCCCAGACTTAGAAAGCTAGTAAGACGAGAAGCACGATACGGTTCAAGCTTGATATAAATAAACCCAATCACACTGATAATGGGCGCACCGATCAGAAACTGTATGACACTCCCACCTGAGAGAAAATAGACAATGGCGGACTCAAATAAAATAATTGTCGCAGTTCCCATATCTGGCTCAAGCATCACGAGAAATAAAATCGCTCCCATCAAAAGCAGAAATGAAAAAAATCTTCCTACTTCTTTATGAGAAAACCAGGCAGCAAGATAAATCGCAAGACCAAGCTTTACAAACTCCGCAGGCTGCAATCTAAAAAAACCTAGATCGACCCACCGGTTAGCTCCTTTTGCGCCAGAACCAATCCCGGGGACAAACACTACCATTAGCAAAATAAGCGCAATAACGAGCAATGGCAATGCAAGGTTATAAAGTTTGCGGTAATCTATACGATAAAAGATAAACAACGCAATAAAACCAAAAACAGACCATATCAGTTGGTTCTTTATATAACTAAATTTATCACCGAAGAGATTGAAGGCAATAACTGAAGACGCATCATAAACCATCAGCAGGCCAAAAAAGGTGAGAGCGAGGGTCAAACCGAAAAGAACAACATCAAATTTACCGGTAGGAATTTTCTTAAATTTAAATCGTGATTTCATGGGACAGATCTGGTAGACGTCTCCCTATTATACCGTTATATCAAGGAGATAAAAATACCCAGCACAGCCAGAAGAAAACCAATGAGCCATGCCCGCATAACAATTTTTGGTTCTTCCCACCCACGTTTGAGAAGGTAAAGATGCAAGGGAGCGACAGGAAATAATTTTCTACCAAGATATTTTTTACTTAAGAGTTGAATCATTGATGACGCAACTTCAAGTACAAAAACACCCCCGACAATCATCAAAGCAAATGCTTTCCCTGTAAGCAAACCAATAACAGCCAATCCTGCACCCAAGGCTAATGAACCCACATCTCCCAGCCACAGACGCGCTTTATAAATATTAAAGTAAAGAAATGCAGCGACACTACCGATGAGCACCGCAATGAAAATACTGAGGGCTTGGTCTGTTTGGTTGGAGTTAATAGCCAAGAATGCGAACAAACAAATAATAAACAGTCCTGAAGCGAGTCCATCTAACCCATCTGTAATGTTAAACGCGTTCGCAAAACCGACAATCACAAATGCCGCAAATGGGATAAAAAAGGCTCCCAAAAAGAGCTGTCCTGCACCATGAATAAAAATGAAATCATAATGAAGTTGCGTGTAAAAGACCGTAGCAATGATGAGTGCAAGGATCCACTGGATAATAAATTTGTGCCGAAAACGAAGGCCAAAAAAAGATTCATTGCCAGGAACCAACTTTTTCAAATCATCATAGAATCCCAAGATACCATAGCTTATAAGTGTAAAAAATAGTATGAAGACTTCCCATGGGCTCGCTTTGATATTGAATATTCCATAGGCCCATGCAGTCCAAATAACAACAACGACAATAATGAGTAAGCCTCCACCAAAAGGGGTGCCGACTTTCCACGAATTAAATTTATCAAACACCGGTGTTTTATTGTCAAACATATCTTTTGTAACTTGTTTGGAGCGACGAAGTTTGATGCGGTAGAGGAAGTCAATAAATGGCACTAGCAAAATCGCAGTGATTAATGCCGAAGAGAGCATAAGCCCAAGAAGTTGAATCATAATGCTATTATACTCTATTCCTTTCGCGTCGCAAATACAAGAGTTAACGAAACTAAAATTTTTGCTATAATTTCATTATGAAGATAATTATTTGTTGTTCGATTACCGCTGCTGATGAGGTCTTACGCGTCAGAGATGCACTTGAAAAAATGGGATATAGTGTCGAAATTCCGGAGGGAGTAAAAAATAAGTTTTTAAGAGTTCGTACAGAAATAAGTGTTTCCGAAAAAGCTTCAGACAAAATCCAACATGATCTTATAAAAAAGTATTATGAAAAGATTAAATTGCATGATGCAATCCTTGTTGTTAACCCTGAAAAACGTGGCATCAAAGGATACATAGGAGGGAACACCTTAATGGAAATGGGCTTTGGTTATGTTTTGAATAAAAAGCTTTATGTGCTTTATCCGCTTCCGGACATACAATATCGTCCAGAGTTAGAAGCGATGCAACCAATTATTTTAAATGGCGAACTTAATAAGATTGTTACGACAAGTTAAAATAAAACTTACGCATTTTTTATTATGGGAATTATTTCTCGTAAATTATATACTGTCGCATCAGCCTCGAAATCAATTGGCTCTTGTTCTTCTGCAAATCTTCCCCGTTTGATCCAGATCGTGATGACTTCTGGATGATGTTCTTTGGCAAGCTGTAGCATTGGTAGGCGGTCATCGACGAAAAACATCTTCCCCATCCCGAGATACTTTTTCATAACAAATTCCATCTCGTCTGCTTTGTTGAGGACAATATGCACATGCTTTTGCAAAAAATAGGTTTCAATGTGTGTTTCACTCAGTTTCCGGTTTTGAAAAGCTACCTCTCCCTGCGAAAAAATTCCCAGATCAGCAACTTCTTTTAATTGTTCCAAAACTTCATGGACTTCCTCATATACCTCATACGTCTGCAATTTCGTATCACCGAATAATTTCATATTGAAGACCGTGTAATCAATATCAAAGAGGACAATTTTCTTTTGGTCTGTCATAAAGGAACATTTAAACCTTGTGTTTTTTATGCACTAATTTAAACTCTGAATAAACAGTCGTATCATGTTCTACGTTTTCCATAAGTGTGGTTGAGGGGCCAATAATCGCATTGTTCCCGATGATGACGCCGGGCATGGTCGAGATATTGATCCCCGTTCGGACTGCATCTCCCATAATAACGCCCATTGACCGTCTCCCCGTCTCAACTTTTTTCCCATTGAGAACCGAATGAATCACTTGACGATCCATCCGAACATTGCCGGTTGTCATGCCGGCGGCAATCCTGCAATTTTCACCGATAATTGAGTCACCAATAAATCCTGAATGAGCCGTTGATGCATCCATCAATATAGTATGTTTGAGTTCAAGATTTGCGCCGACCATTGCATTATCACCAATCACCGAACCATTGCGGACAATTGCATTATTGCCTATCACAGCACTTCGACCAATATAACACGGACCTTTGATGGATGCTCCCTCAAGAATAGTCACATCGTCTTCAATAAAGATATCTCCTTCCAGAATAGCATTTTTGGCAATGGAAATATTTTTCCCACGAAAGTCCGGCATCCCTTCCAACAAATAATCTGCTATCTCAAATAAGTCCCATGGATATTTCAGTGATACTGTGGGCTTGTCTGTCAAAACCATTGTAGCTTTTGCTTCTTTTGCATAATGTGATAGCGCGTGTTCAAAACTATATTCTTCAGCGACAGTATTGTGTAGCGTAGGAAAAATATTTTTATGCAAAAGATAGATACCGATTACCCTGTATTCTGAAGGCGCTTGGTCTTTGCTTGGTTTTTCGATGATATCCAGCACACGATCATCTTGTACGTTGAGAAAGCCATATTTATGAAGTCTGCCGTCACGTTTGGCAAGAAAGACAATCTCTCCATGTCCGCCTTTTTTCGTTTCAAGTGCTACTTTAAAATCCGCAAAATCCATATGATGCGCATTTAAAAGGAAGAAGTAATCTTTAATGTATTCTTCGGCTCGAATCAATGCGTCTCCCATCCCAAGGGGTTCCGGTTGGGTGACATAGGTGATTTTGACTTTAAAATGCTCTCCGTTACCCAACAGATCTTGGATAAAAGGATCAGTGCCGACAACAATAATAATATCTTTAATACCTGTTTCTCGGATGGAGATAATCGTATGCTCAAGCAACGTCATGCCCATAAATTTGATGAGCGATTTATGCTTGAGATTGGTGAATGGATAAAATCGGCTCGATTTTCCTGCAGCTAAAATAACAACTTGCATAATATAATCAAACTATTGTTTATAAAGACGTTCTGCTTCTTCTAATTCTTCTTTTGTATTTACACCACGCCAGTCCAATTTCCCCCCTTTGACTGTTTCGACTTTTTCCCCTTTGTGTATCGCCAAATCAATCAGACTGGTCAGATAATATTCTCCGGTAGTATCGTTTTTTTCAATCATTGGCAAGTATTTCTTAAGAACATCTACACGAAAAACGAAACAACCTGGATTAATTTCTGTAATTTTACGCTGTTCATCAGTCGCATTTTTTTCTTCGACAATTGCTACGAGTTTTTCATTTTGATCACGAACAATTCGTCCTAACCATGTTGGGTTGTCTTGTTCAATCGTCAAAAATGTAAAAGCTGCATCTGATGAGAGATGTTGTTGAAACAATCGCAATATAGTATCACGATAGGCTTCTTTATAAATCACAGCGTCATCTCCATAAACAATAACCACATCAGTCACGTATTCTGGTAATTTTTCCAACGCTACTTGTGCAGCGTGCCCCGTACCTAGGAGCTCTGTCTGTTCGGCAAAAATTACGCCTTCATCTTTCAGAATTTGCTCCACAGACTCTTTGGCAAAACCAATCACGACAACAATATCTTTGATGCCTACAGATGCCATAAAATGCACAATGTGAAGAACCATAGGCTTCTTTGCTAGCTGCAACGTCACTTTATTCACTTCATTCGAATTCATTCGATTACCTTTCCCAGCTGCAAGAATGACTGATCCGAGGATCCGTTCGGTCATACTTCTAATTCCTCCTCTCTTGCGCGCTCAATCTTTGCTCCAAGAGAATTCAAGCGAATTTCAAAATGCTCATACCCACGATCTAATTTTTCAATACCAAAGATCGTTGATTTTCCCTTGGCTGCTAACGCAGCAAGTACCATCGCTGCACCGGCACGAATATCAAGTGTGGTCATTACAGCATTGTGCAATTTCTTCGGGCCGGTAATTTTTACTGCATGGAAGTATTCAGGCTGATCGTCGTCTAAATTAAAATTGTAAACCGCTTCTTTATCTTCCACCCGTGGGTTAAACAGTTTTACTTTTGCACCCATGCGTTTAAGATCTGCGGCATACCCCAATTTGTTTTCAAAAACAGTCTCATGAATTATGGCTGTTCCTTCGGCTTGGGTCATCAGAATTGCCCACGGCGCTTGCCAATCAGTGAGAAACTTAGGATAAATTCCAGTCGTCACATTAACTGCTCTCAGCGTTCCATTGGCAAAAAATCTAATGCCATTTTCTTTTATTTCATATCCTGCACCTGTCTTTTTGTATCGATCCATGAACGCATCAATATGCGCTTTATGTGCGTCTTTGATAAAGATATCGCCGCCTGTGATAACCGCCGCAATTGCAAAAGTAACAACTTCAATACGATCAGGACTGATTGTCCATTCACTGCCATGCAACTTTTTAACACCGTTAATTGTGATTTGTCGATGAGCTGTACGCTTGACGTCACCGCCCATAGCATTAAGAAGGCCAATCACATCATCTATTTCTGGCTCCTCAGCTGCGTTTTCAAGAACCGTTGTTCCTTCTGCCAAAACAGCCGTAAGAATCATGGTCTCTGTTCCGGTGTGCGTATTTTTAAGAAAACGATACATGGTCGCTTTTAGTCCATTTGTTTTTGCGTGAAAGTAACCGTCTTCACTGTGGTAAGTAATATCGACACCCATTTTCCCGACACCTTCAACAGTTCGGTCAATTGGCCGTGCGCCTAGTCGGCAACCACCAGGATTTGGGATAATCGCTTCGTGGGTTCGTGCCAAAAGTGGGGCAATAAACATAGAAGAAGTTCGAGCAAGTGCAGCTTTATCAAGAGGAATTGAAGATGTGGTGAATTTCTTTTGTTGAATCGTCATGGTATGGTCTTCTAGAGTTACATCCGCACCTAAATGTTTCATAATCTCGATCATGACAAAAAGATCAGCAATCAGCGGTACATTATGAATAACCACTTTTTCATCCGTAAGACAAGCAGCGACCAAGACTTTCAGTGCCGCATTTTTTGCACCAACTATGCCGATTTCACCTTTTAATGCTTTTCCACCGGTAATAATATATTTATCCATATCTCTATCCTCTATTCTCTATCCTTTTCTCCGTCTCCCGTTTTCTCCATTCTACAGCTTCTTGTCCTCGCTCCCAAAGTGTTTTCTTGTCCGTCGGTGTTAATTTAAAAACAGCTGAAAGAATGATATCTTTCGAATCTGTCCATGCCTCATCGGTATACATGAAATACGGAACTTCACCGCTATATGTCTGCAAATCTCCAGTCTCACTCAGCAAAGTTACAGACTGCAAATTTTTGTTTACCATGAGATATTTTGGTAGATATTTGGCATTGGTAAAAATTGCTCCACCCACAGTTCCTGGCAATCCCAACTGATATTCTAGTCCTCCCAGCCCTTCTTCAATCGTAAATCGAACGAGCTGATTTATCAATACTCCAGCTTGCGCATAGACTTGTACATTTTCGACACCGATTTCACTTTTCCGGATAGTCCCTTTCATGCTGGCTTTATCAAATCGCCGACATAAATTTTTGATAACTAAGCCTTTCACTTTTTCCCCTATTTCGATTCTCGTTCCGCTTCCAAGTATTGAAACCGGTATTCCTAAAGCTCTTGCTTGATTAACAACCTTAATCAAAACATCCTGTGCATCAATTTCCACATATAACTCTGCCAATGCATTTACTTTTAAAAGCGAATGCTCTGTCAGAGGTTCGTTTACTTTAATTGTTCTTTTGACTATTGCTTCAAGCTTACCTGCCGCGCTATCCATAACTATTTTAAACAGCTATACCAAGGGTAATTCGGAGTGAATGGTATACACATCTCCTGCACCCATCGTAATAAGAATCGTATCAGTTCTGAACCTGTTTTCTTGGATATATTGTACCACATTAGCAAGTTTTGGCAGATGTAAAACTGATCTATGTCGATTGCTCAGGGAAAACGCTAATTTTGCTGCTGAAACACTCGGATCTGTTTCTTCTCGAGCTGAAGCAAAAATATCCGTAATAATAACTGTATCAACTGAGTCAAACGCCCCCAGGAAGTCATTGAAAAACCGTTTGGTACGTGAATATGTATGCGGTTGGAAAATACAAATAATTTTTTTCTTCGGATATTGTTTACGGAGTGCCTGCAACGTTGTTTTGATCTCAGTCGGATGATGGGCATAATCATCGTAGACTTTCGCACCGGTTCTAAGATCACCGATAAATTCCATGCGCCTCTTTGAACCTCGAAATGCTTGTAAACCTTTTTTAATTTTTTCAATAGATAAGCCCAGTTCCAAACCAAGAATAATTGTTGCAAGCGCATTCAACGCGTTATGTTCACCAATGACTCGGATAACAAATTCTCCGAGCGGAACACCATGGGACTTAACCCAAAAAAATGTCTGTTCACCGGAAATCGTCAGTCGATCAATGACATAATCATTTTCAGGACTCAGTCCATATGTAATCGCCTTTTTGTCATATTTGCGTAAAAGTGTTTTTATCTCAGGATCGTCGCCACATGCAATCAATACTCCTTTTGTGGGCAATTTCTGAGCAAATGTGAGAAATGTTTCACGGACAGCAGAGAAAGTGGGATAAATATCCGGATGATCATGTTCGATGTTAGTAAAAATTGCAAAGGTCGGATGTTGCCACAAAAAGCGCGCACGTTTGTCATGCTTTGGCTCGGTAGCGTATTCATCAGCCTCAGCAACAAAATATCTCCCATTACCCAAATGTCCAGGCCCCCCAAGAGAACCGACATCACCCGTCCCGATAATATATGACGGGTCAAGTTTATTTTCTTTGAGCATTGTCGCAATCATCGCGGTGGTCGTGGTTTTGCCGTGGGTTCCAGCAACTGAAATCCCAACGAAAGATTTTTTGAGGAGTGTTCCCCGCATAAATTCACCCGTTGCTTCCCCTGCTGACATAACGGGGATTTTTTTGAGTTTTGCAGCCAACACTTCAGGATTGTCATATCCTCCATGTGCACCAGTTGTAACAACCAAATCAGGATCAGAGATATTATCTGCAGTAAAACCAACGAGGGGGGAAATATCTGCTTTTTTCAGAGCAGCATCGGTAATAAATTCTTGTTCTACATCCGAACCAGAGACCTCCCATCCCGCTTCTTTGGCAATCAGCGCCAATGGTGTCATATTGGTCCCCTTAATTCCAACAAAATATATTTTCTTTTTCTTCATATTTAGCTGTCATCCTGGATCTTTTCTCTTTTTAAATTAAGCTAATCACACTTGCGAATACTTTTCTTCTGTCTCCTCGCCGATACGAATAAAACCGCTCATCGCATTTGGTACAGATGTCGCTGATCTCAATATGTTGTTTTAGTATACCTTCTTTTAGTAAAGATTGCATTGCTACAGCACGCAGATCGAGAAAGTATCTTTTTTCTTTTTGAGAAAATATATCAGTGAAATCTGGAAACCCTGTTTGAAATTCATTAATAATTCCTTCATCCACTTCGTAACAATTTTTTTCAATAGATGGCCCGACACCGATAATAATATCTTTTGGATTTACCTCAAACGTTGATTGTAAATGAGAAAGTATACGGGCAATGATCCCCGCAGCAAGACCTTTTCTTCCTGCATGTGCAACTCCAATAACTTCATTTTTAGGATCATAAAACAGAATTGGCAGACAGTCACCAGTGACAATTGTCAGAGGCAAACCTTTTTTATTTGTGATCATCCCGTCAGTTTTTGGAAGAATTAATTCTCTATTATTTTCAATCACTGCAATTGTCGTACCATGCACTTGATTTATGCATATTGGCATGGAAGGAAAATTTTGTGTCTTTGCAAATTTAAGAAGATTAGCAAAGTTCAAACTTCCGTCCTCTTTTTTCATTGACCCGAAAGCTTTGGTAGAAATAGCATGTTTAATCCGGGGATAATGATTTAATATTTCAATCTTGTAAATATTCAGCATAAAAAACTTGTCATCCTGAACGTCGTGAAGGATCTTTTGTTAAAGATTCTTCGGCGTTGCCTCAGAATGACGAATTATATTCTTGTCGATTTCGCAATAATCGCGTCTTTAGCAGTCTGACTTTCATTCCATGGTTCTTCGCCTTTTCCATAATTCAATGATTTTTCATGGCCTTTCCCGGTCATCAGCACTACATCACCTTTTTCTGCCAACTTGATAGCAAAATATATCGCTTCTTTTCGGTCAGGAATGACAAAAACGTACTTCTTATTTGCCATAATTTTTTTGTCCTCAAACAATGCTACATCAGTGATTACTTCGAATCCTTTGATCCCAGTCAAAATAGCTTTGTTAATATTTTCAATCGGTTCATCACGCGGATCTTCACTGGTCAGGATAATAATGTCTGAATTTTTTGCTGAGATCTTTCCCATTTCCGGTCTTTTATAAACATCGCGTTTTGCAGCTGAACCAAAAACATGAATCAGCCGTTTCTTTGCAAGACGTTTGGCTTCAGAAAGAATAACGGTAAAAGAATTTGGAGTGTGGGCAAAATCATTGATTACGAGAAAATCTTTGTTATAGACAATTTCTTGCCGACCGACGGGAGGTTTAAATGTAGCAAGGCCTTTTCGTATCTTTTCCTCAGGAATACGTAAACTCTGTAAAACTCCTATTGCAGCAAGGCAATTATATTTGTTAAATGTACCAAGAAGTTTGGAAGTAAAGGGAAACACATGTGGATTGAGTTCTGAATCATGTTTCATGCCGTAGGTAATCAACTTGTGGTGATAATTATGCAGGTCTCTTTTTTTAAGTTGGATATACGAACGGTCATCTTTATTAACGATTGCAACCTTCGCCTTTTTTAAAAGTTTGGCTTTTGCGCTGATATAGCGTTCATAAGTTTTATGATAATCAAGATGCTCATGCGTGACGTTGGTAATAACGCCGACATCGATATGAATCCCAGCAACTCGATGCTGATCAAGCGCGTGAGAAGTCACTTCAAGAACAATATATTTTACCCCAGCTTTTTTCGCTCGACGGATATATGACTGGACAGCAAAACGTCCAGGTGTTGTAATATGAAATCCCAGATCAAACTGCTTCCCATCGATCACAGCACCGACACTTGAGATGACAGCCGCTTTTTCACCAGCTTCATGCAGGATATGATAAATGAGATTTGCCGTCGTTGTTTTGCCATCGGTTCCCGTTACACCGATAATCTTCATGCCTTGTGCAGGAAAACCATAAATGATGTTAGCGACGATTGCTTGTTGAAAATGATAAATGTTTTTTGCTTGTTGCCACATAACCTATTTCAAATAACTATGTATGAGAAGTTTCAATTTATCATAATAGACATAAAAAATATAGGCATTAAGGAGAATAAGTCCAGGAAAGATAATAAATTTTTCAAGAAAACCTCCCGTTGGAACACGAAAAGCCTTAAGTGGCGGGACACCAAACTTGATAGGAATTGGCAAAAGCCACGGCACACCTTCTGTCGTAAATGTGTCCATCACAAGATGGGAAACAAATCCGATCATAAACGCCCACCAAATAATATCCATATTCAGATGCGGGAAACTCGGCTTAAGGACATTGAGAACATAATGAAACACAAATCCGAAAAGGAAAATTCCCAAAACTGAGTGCGAGATAAACCGATGTCCGCCAAGTAATCGATCAAGCGTTCTGCCGACATATCTTCCAACGGGTAAATTTCGCCAAAATGGTGCCGTGGGTTGATCGATATCAGGAGCTATACCACCCATCAGATTGGCTACGATAGCAACCAAACCAGTCGCAAGTGTCATTTGCGGCAACGGATGCGACATCACAATGATACTCAAGGTTGTGAAAGCAGCCATATCATGCGTTCGTCCGGTCATAAGGATAAGTATATACTCTTCTTACTATATTTTGCAATTTTATAAAAAGACCATTTGTCATCCTGAACTTGTTTCAGGATCCACAATATGAGATGCTGAAATAAATTCAGGATGAAAATTGTAAACCAAACGAGAAAAACAGTTATTGCCAATCACACTGTAGTTCCCACCTCCGTTCTTGGCCAATCGCTTGGATTACTCAAACATAAAACACCTGTTGCCATGATTCTCACAACCCACTTTGGTGTCCATACATTCTGGATGAAGTATGCAATAGATATCATTATTTTAGACAAAACAAACCATGTCGCAGCAATAAAAGAAAATCTAAAACCAAACCAGATATTCCTCTGGAATCCAAAACACAAAACTGTTATAGAATTGCCAGCAGGAACCGTCAAAAGGACAAAAACACAAATTGGTGATACTCTTTAACTCTCGTAAATTATTACGCTTTCAGCATACCTCTCCTTCCTTCTCAAGAATGTGAGAATGAAAAATACAAAGATGTTGGATAAAATCGAGCAAGCTAGTGACACACTGAAACAAATACCGAAGGTTAAAATATTCTATCTTTCTTTAACGAGATTTGTTAAGAGCTTTTTATATGCTTCTTCGTTATATTCATAAAGGTAAAATGTGCAGTTGTTATCCTGCGTTTCGACAATTATCGATGCTACAGCATTGAAAATGCTTATAGGTACATCGGATCTGTCTTTTGTAAGGAGGTAAACACTACTGCCATATTTCATTGCGGTTCCCAATAGAAGACAATCAACGTAATTCAATTGTCCACCTTTCTTGAGTAAAGCTCTTGTTATGTTTGATACATTGTCATGTATCTTGGAATCGAGTGGCAGGATGGTTTGGATTATGCTTTTATAAAATGCTATTTTCTTACTATGCTCCTCTATACTACGACTGCCTTTTGCAAATTCGATCAATGTATACCATTCAGAAATTGATTATCGGTATTTAAGCAGTAAGTTTCACCAAATGTAAATCAGTACCAATAAACTGTCTGAGCCGCGTTTCATACTGATTAAAGTTATCAAAGAATTGATGGATGTCATATTCG
>JBBSGT010000013.1:0-35558 GCA_038253825.1 Candidatus Levyibacteriota bacterium | reverse complement strand
GGCACAGAAGCAGAGACACTAAAAGGTACTGTTTGGTTCACAAATTTAATAGTACCCTGTTCTCTGCTTTTTTGTTGCTCTCAAAAACTCCTGCACCGGTTCTATATACTTATGCACAAAATGTATTATGCCATCTACGAAATTAAAACGAGCGGAGGTTTAGTATGTAACGAAGGGAATGATAGTAGCTTTACTCTTCAGATTTGCAAGCCATGTACGTACTTCATTATTTGTCTTCTGCTGTACCAATTGAGCTTTCACTTGTTTCTTCAGCGTTGCCTCATCAGCACTTGGCATGCTATCCTTATTTTTATCGATGTAATCACTTACTTCTTTGTCTGTGACTTTTACGTTTTTACCAACCATTTTCTGTACGAGTTTGTCGATACGAATAAGTCTGCGAAGATCTTCTTGTGTCATACCTTGTGCGGCAAGTACTTGCTCCATCGTTTGACCTTGTGATTTGAGACTAGTTTGTAATTTTGAAATTTCATCGTTTACTTCTTTGTCAGTAACGGTAACGTTTTCTTTCTTTGCTTCTTGTTCTATCAAAGCATTTTGTTCCAGGGTCTCGAGAGTTTGCTTCCCACTTTGCTGTTCTGTTTGGCGAATGACTTCGAGTCGGCTGATAGGTTGACCGTTCACTACTGCTGCCACAAAAAGTCCTCGGAACGCGTAGAGCGCTAAACCAAGAAGTATAATAATAATGATAAGTACGATATATTTTATTTTTGATGGTGCAGGAGTTGATGATGTTGCTGGGGCGGTCGTTCTTTCAGAATCAGATAGTGCAGGTTTCGAAATAGCTGCTGTCGATTTTACTGTAGTTTTTGGAGCTGTTTGGGATGATGTCTTTGTTGCTTTCTTCGTAGTCGTTTTTCTAGATGCTACAGATTTATTAGGAGCAGCTTTAACTGCTGCTGTTTCAGTAGATGCAGATTTAGGTGTTGTTTTCTTTTTTGTCGTATTTTTCTTTGCCATGTTTTATATTATAAACTGATGTGGAATGATTTTGCAAGTACCATTTTGCATCCTTTTGAAATTAAGATGTATAAGAAATATCAGTTTTATTGTTGAGGAGCTTCCAGCAGCGTTGCCGTTACGTTCTGCGTATCTCCATTTCTGATTAACGTAATCGAGAGCGAATCTCTTACTTTTTTCTTTGCGATAATTTCAGAGAGCTGATTTTCTTGCGTTATTTTCTTCCCATCCATTTCAGTAATGACATCACCACTTTGAATACCGGCACGATCAGCAGAAGAATCCTGTACGACATTCTGCACGTATGCTCCGACCGGCAGATCATTTAATGAAGCCAAGTCTTGGGTTATCATTTTATATTCTACTCCCAGATAAGGTCTCGTAAACTTTCCTGTCTGGTTAAAATTATTGAGTGAATCTTTAATAACATTAATCGGAATTGCAAAACCGATATTTTGCCCGCTTTGTGAAACAGCAGTATTGATCCCGATAACTTGTCCGGAAGAATTAAATAACGGCCCTCCACTATTGCCGGGGTTGATAGCGGCATCTGTTTGGATCACGTTATCAAGCCGTTCAACAGAACCTTCATAAGCACTTCCAGCAGTTATACCTCTTCCTAGTCCGGAGATGACACCCGTCGTAACAGAATTTCTGAATTCGCCCAATGCAGTACCAATAGCAATGACATACTGTCCTGCTTGAAGATTTGTAGAGTTGCCCAAAGTAAGTGGTGTCAATGTGGTTCCGGCGTTTTGCTTCTGATCTATTTGGAGTAGCGCAATATCATTTAGCGGATCGCGATAAATTTTTTGGACTTCATATTTTTTATCGTTATTGGTAATAACCTGGTATTTTTCGTTTGTATCTGATACGACATGTTTGTTGGTGACAATCAAACCATCAGTACCGATAATAAATCCTGATCCGATACTCTGAGCTTGCGGCTGATCGGGAGTTTGACCTGGTTGTTGCTGACCTTGGAAACCCGGAAAATTAAAGAAAAATGGTTTACTCGTAGATCCATTCTGTGGTTGGGCTGCATTACCTATGACAGTGACGACTGAGGGTGCTGCTTTTTTTACGGTATCAATAGTAATTGATTCTTCGGTAACAACTTTTACTTTTCCATCACTCGGAGATAAACTCATATTGGAGGTATTCAGATGAAGCATCGTCGGCAAATATTTCTGCCCCACACCAATGGCGAACAATATTGCAATGAGTATAATAATTAAAATAATTAACCTTCGCATAAAATTTATTTTTACCTTTCTATAAATACTTATTTTATAAGTTGTTCTACCCCCTTTTCCAACTGCGTATCACGTGTGGGATCTTTCGGATCGAGAGATACAGAGACATCGGGTGTTAAGCCTTTGCCGTCTTTTCCATTGCCAACCCATGTACCATTTGGTGTGAGCCATTTTTTAACTGTCACGTGTAATGCTGCTCCCCCACCCAAATCAACTTCTTGTTGGACAATTCCTTTTCCAAAAGAATTTTCACCCACCAATGTCGCGCGTCCGTTATCTCTCAGTCCGCCGGCTGTGATTTCCGCTGCGGATGCCGATCCTTTATTAATAAGAACGATTACAGGAACATCTGTTAATTGACCTTTTCCTGATACATTGAACTTTTGCGTATTATCGTTACCATCTTCTTCCATGACCGCTACTCCACCCGGGACAAATTCAGAGATGATATAAATCGCGTCATTAAGATAACCACCAGGATTGTTTCGCAAATCGAAAACGATTCCCTTGATACTACTGTCACTAGCTAATTGCTTCGAAGCAGAATCTGCAAAGGATTCCCATTCCTTCTGAGTACTATCCCCGAACTGTGCTAGTCGGACATAGATAATTTTTTCATCACCAGCTTGGGCAAGACCATCGTCAGATTTATTAATTGCGTCGATATCACTGATCTTCTTTGTCCAAGTAGTGATACTCTTGACGGTAATTGTATTTCTAACAATTTTGATATCCTGCGGAGAGCTTGATCCCTTATGTAGTATACTTAAGGTAATAGTGCTTCCTTTTGGTCCACGAATCTTATTGACGACATCATTAAGATTCATTCCCACAACTATTTGTCCATTGACTTTAAGTATAACATCTCCTGCCTTAATTCCTGCTTTAATTGCGGGACTGCCATCGAGCGGTGACATAACAATAATGTCTTTCCCTTTTGTACTGAGTTCTGCACCAATACCTTCAAATTTTCCGGCCATGGATTGCGCAAAGGCAGTATTTAGTTGCGGAGGTAGATACATGGTATAGGGATCATTGAGACTGTTGACCATTCCCGAGATTGCGCCGTTGAGGAGTTTGTCGGCATTAATGGCGTTTTTATCATAGTAGAGCGTCTCTATTTGATTCAGCACTTCCCACATACGATCTGTATTGCCAAACTGAACTGATGCTGGCGGCTCTTTACTTGAAACTTGGATATCCGGCTTAAAATGATGTATATCAAATGAAACCTTGGTTATACCGATTACATACCCTGCCAATAATGCAACAATGATCGCGAGGATTAAACGAATGTTGTTTGGCTTCGCAACAGGAGTATCTGATGGTTCTTGCTGTGGTTGTTCTTTGCTTTTTGTTGTCATATATCTCGTAAAATAATTGATTTACTAGTAACGTCGATCATCACCTTCTTATCTCTCCAGGCATCTAATTCTTCTGCTAAATCTTCGTTTATTTCCAAAACAGGGAGTTGAAATTTTTTCTGCCCCATAAAGACAATTTCTTCAGGTCCAATAACTATCCCGATAAAACCTGCCACGCCGATACTATTTCCTTTTGTTAATACTTCCCGAGTTACTGTATGCAGCAAAACTATTTTGCCAACAGCTCGTCTATCCAGGTAATAGAGTGTATTGTCAGCGCTTGTGTCTTCGAAAGATTCTTCCAAAATGAAAAGTTGTCCTTCTCCACTTGTCCCTAGAGCGACGCCCTCAGATACCAGTGCATGCTCCGTCTGGATAACAATTTCTTTATTATTACATAAAGTCACAGTACCAGCAACTGGAGAAATCAGCTCCAAAGAGGCAGCTTCATAATCAGTTCTCACGACTAAATTCCCGGTATCGCGTTCATAACGCAGAATTACCCCTGAGATACTACTCGTTATTGACCCTTTTATTTTTCCAAACAAACCTTTTTTGACCGCTACTCTATCTCCAGGATTGATGCGATCACCTGGACTTTTTGTCAGTGCTTTTCGTGCCTGAGATCGAGAAAGTCGCAGACCTTCCATAATATTGACGCTTTGATCTTGGGGAGCTAATCTTTGAGCAATTACTTTACCGGGCTTTAGAGTATCGCCGACGGAAATAAGGGGAGAAAAACCTTCAGGCAGCAGAATAGGCAGAGCAGTCATGTATTTAAATTTTAGAGGTTAGGAAAAGTTTTTAATAAACTTGTTCCTAATCCCTAGATACAAAAGGCATCAGAGCCAAATGTCGAGCGTGTTTTACCGCAACTGTGAGTCTGCGTTGATGTTTTGCGCAAAGACCTGACCGTGTGCGGACAATAATCTTGCCGCGATCACTGACAAATTTCTGCAAACTTGAGACATCTGAGTACCATGGTTCTTTCTTTTGTGAGCAAAAAAAGCACTCTTTTGGTACTATTATTTTTCTTTTTTGTATTCGTCGTTTTTCAGCCATATTATTTAGAAAGGTATATCACCTGGATCGACTTCTTCATCGCCGCTTCCAGCTGTTTCCTCTGCTTTCTCTACAGGTTTTGGTGTCGAGCGAGTGACACTTGGCTTTTTCACCTCTTCTTCAGCATCACCTTGCGCCACTTCTTGATTTCCTGATTCTTCTGAATGGCCTGATTGTTGACTAGCGCCTCCTCGATTGTCGAGAAGAATCATGTCATCAATCACAATTTCTGTTGTCGATTTTTGTGTTCCATCTTGGCCCGTCCAATTTCGAGTTGCTAGTCTGCCTTCGACATAGACTTTGCGTCCTTTGGTTAAGAACTGACTGCACAATTCAGCTAATTTACCCCAAGCAACAATACGGTGAAAATCGACTTCTTCTCTTTTTTCCCCCGACTCAGTTGTCCAAGAACGATTGGTAGCTACACTAAATGTACAAACACCTCTCCCATTCGGCGTGTATCGCAACTCCGGATCTCGTGTCAAATTTCCAATTAATTGTACTTTATTTAAACTTCTAGCCATTTTTTATTCTCAAGTTCCTCTTCCCTATTTTGTTCTCAACATCAAATGTCTAATAATACTATCGTTTCTTATTAATCGTTGTTCAAAGTCCGATGGATATCCTTCTCCCTCAAGTTGCCACATCGAATAATGACCTGCTTCTTCTTTCTTAATCGGATATGCGAGCGCCTTTTGTCCCCAATCATCTGCTTTCGCTACCTTAACATCTTTACCGAGCCATTCTTTGATCTGTTCAAACAATTTTTTTCTGTCTGCTTCCTTCACAGAAGGTCGAATAACGAGCACTAATTCATATGTTCTCATGGATGCTATTGTACCACAGGTTCAAACTTCAACTCAAGAGGGAGATTAGGCGCCGATTTTAAATTCAATAATATCACCGTCTTTGACAATATAATCTCGTCCTTCAAGTCGAGCCTTCCCGACTTCTCTTGCCTTTTTGCGACCGCCTGTCGTAACATAATCATCAAAGGAGATAACTTCGGCTTTAATAAATTTTTTGGTAAAGTCAGTGTGGATCGCTCCCGCTGCATTGGGAGCATCAATATCTTTCGCAACAGTCCAAGCCTTCACTTCCTTCTCCCCTGCTGTGAGAAATGAGATCAAACCTAATTTTGTATATGCTTTTTGAATAAGTCGCTCCAGACCTGAAGTCTGCAAACCTAAATCTGCCAAATATTCTTTCGTCTCTTCATCTGAAAGTTCCGCAAGTTCTGACTCAATCTTGGCACAAATCACAACAATATTATCCCCTACATCAGGGTGAGATTGTTTCACTTCGTTCGCAATGACGGGAGAGAGAAGTTTTTTATATTCCTCCGTTACTCTTGCAATGCCTTCTGGATTATATTGATCTTCGGAAACATTTAGCACAATAATCTCCGGCTTATTCGACAACAAAAATAATTCATTAGCAAACGCCTGCTCATCTTCAGTAAGGTCAATATATCGAGCAGGCTTCCCTTCATTCAACCCTTTCAATAATTTTTCAACCGCAGATTTCTTCTTCGCATCAGTCTTCACCGCTTTCGATTCCTGTTGCTTTTCAACAGTTTGCAAGTCAGCGATAATAAGTTCTGCTTGGATGACTTCATAATCAGCTTGCGGATCAACAGCTCCTTCTTTGATCACATCCGCATCCTCAAATGCCCGCACCACATGCGCAATAATCTTCACTTCCCTGATGTGCGACAAGAATTTATTTCCCAAACCAGCACCCTCCGAAGCCCCTTTGACAAGCCCAGCAATATCAACAAATTCGATCAAAGCATTCTTAACCGGCGGCAACTCCCCCATCTGCTCTTCTTCTTTGATAATTTCTGCAAGTTTGGTCAACCGAGCATCCGGCACAGGAACAACACCCACATTTGGCTCAATGGTCGCAAAAGGATAATTAGCCGCCAAAGCCTGCTGCTTCTTCAATAAAGCGTTAAACAAAGTAGATTTTCCAACATTAGGGAGTCCTACGATCCCACAAGAAATGTTCATGAAGCTAATTATAACAGATTGGGTGGGACGAAAAACACTATTAACGTTCGCTATTCCCATCAAGGCTTTCTTGCATATAACGATAAACAATTGAAATAATTTCACGAATATCATCGTTAGCATTTTTATAAACTAGATTATTAAAGGTAACATCTTTTAGCTCACGAATAGGGTCGCTGATTAACGCATGGATAAACGATTGTGTTGCTCCAGTGACACCATCGAAATCTAAAATAACTTCGTTACCTTCTGATAGTGCTGGCATAATTTTTTCAATTCTCAATTTCTTTGCGATATCTTTATTTTCAGCAAAATCACCAGCTACTTTTCGCATGTTGATAATTTTTTTCATATAAATCTTGGCTTCCTATATTTCGCTCGTTTGCGTTCGCGAATTGCTTTATCATACACCTCACCAATACTTACCAATAATTCATTAAGCTCATGTGTTTCGTCAAGTGAAATATCCACTGCTACTAATGTCCCCTGAAAACTCGGTACTATATTCGTTTCGCTGTGTGGATCACGATTTGGATCAGCATACAATCTTGGTGAACTTTTAATTCGCTTGTCATGTTTTAATAAAGTATACTCAGCACTACCACTATAAATAACAAAATAACTGCGTGTAATCTTGGCAATCGATTTAATGAAGAATAATCCAGCTCCTGCATTTTCAGCTGTACCACCTTCTTTACGCGTAGTGCCAGTAATTCCCGGCGTTAATGCTAATTTAAGAGCATCAATATCATTTTTGGGATGCCAATACGTATTCAAACTCTTCCAAATACCTATACCGTTATCACAAATACCAATACTTACACGATTAGTTTTTTTATAATACTGAGCAGCAACAATTGCTCCATTTTCCGTAAATGAATGTTCAAGTACATTTCGAACCAACTCGCCAATGATATATTTAACTACTATTGTGTTTTTTTCTGATAGATGCAAAAGCGGTATCATGTCGGTAATAAAGCGGGATTGGTCTTCAGAGGTTTTAATAATTTTGATTGGCACAAACCGTCCAGCTTCTTCTTTTTTATGATAAACAAATGGCGAAGCATTTTTTACCAGCTCATAAAGTCCCATTCTGTCTAAATATCGTCCTGTTTCAGGAACTTCACCGATAATTGCTGTATTTTCCTTACCTGCCTGGATTGCTAACGCAGCTGCTACTACAAGGTTGGCAGGATGAACGGTAACCCATTTATCATGCGTGGATATTTCTAATTTTTCAGGATATGATAAATCAAGCGATTCCACAAAACTTTTAAAGTTACGCAAATTACCTTGATTCGAGAAATGTACTTTCATAAAGTCATTATACCCGTAAGACGTTTTTCTGTCAATACACGCTCTACGGGTAATATCTACCGGTAAAATGGTTTATTTCTTAAATACGTTCTACGGGTAGTCCCTATAGAAAGATCATCACAATCTAACGCTTAAAATGATGAGTTTTAACATACGGCGATCTTGCTTTCTCTATTTGCTCTAATTTATTTCTCTCAATTATTATTCTCACAAGATATAAGATTCAAAAAAGCAAAAGAGATAGGTTTTTATTCATATCTCTTTTTGCTTATGGTCTCTATTTGTTTGCAGCTGCAAACTCGACGAGCTTATCAAATTGCGAGTTCCAGCCTTGTTCCATTCCTTGGATTGCATATTCCATGCCAGCAAGGACTTTCGACACAACGGTGTGGACGGTCATTTTTGTTTTTCCATCAACCACATCAAACAGTACCGTTGTTTTATGTTGGAGTGTTTCTTTTCCGTCATTTACCGCGTTTGCTGTGAAGACGATTTTCTTGGGTTCATCAAGTTCGACGAACTCGCCTGTCATTGGCCATTGCATCCCTTTGGCAGCACCAAGCTCTTCACCAGCTTCCATAACTATGTGAATTTTCCCTCCTACTTTTGGATCAAGTGTACAAATAGGATTGAACACACCATTTGGACCCCACCACTGTTTGACGAGATCCTGATCAGTCCATGCTTTGTAAAGAAATTCTGGCGATGCATCAAATGTTCGTGTAAACGTCAATTCTCTATGTGTATCATTCATTTCTTTTTCACCTCCTCTCAAAGTGTCATTCCATGTATCATTTTTTCTATTTACTTTTTCTCTCTCAACTAATTTTTCTAATCGATCAAATTGCTCTTCCCAGATTTTTCGATAATCCGCAAGCCAAGCATCAAGTTTTTGGAACTTTTTGGGAGACAATGCATAGATACGTTGATTAGCCTGTGGATGTACATCGACTATCCCAGCGCTCGCTAGGACTTTGAGGTGTTTGGATGCCTGAGGTTGACGGATGTGAAGCAGGTCTGCAATCTCTCCGACTGGTCGAGGCTTCTCACGAAGCAGTTCTACTATATGAAAGCGATTCGGCTCTGCAAGAGCAGAAAATAATTGCTGATCCATGCCAATAATATACCATTTAGGGAATATTCCTGTCAATACATATTGTCTACTAGCAGTGTATTCTTGCTATACTTTAGGTAATGAAATTGTCACTACTTTTTTTCTTTGCATTTACTAATCCCCTTGTACTCTTCTTTGCCATATTGCTTTACGGAGGAATCCCTCCTGACAATATGAAAAAAGCAATTGCGGACTCAGAGGCTTACTCACAAGTAAGTGCACACTTTGCTCAGCAAGATGCCGATACTATCACGCAAAACAAAGATTTCACGGTTATTGTCAGCAAACGATTGACCCCCACGTATATCCGAACAAAAACAGAATCAGTCATTGATGAGTCGGCTACTTGGATTACAGGAAAAACACAAACAGTTCCAGTAGTTTCTTTTAGAGAACTTAAAGAAGAATTACAGTCAGAGCATTCTGACCTAATGGGAAATATCGAGCATATACCGACAGCAGTAGAGCTCAAGAGATCAGATTTGGATGCTCAGAATCAAACAAGATATCTAGAGCAAGCAAAACAAATAACTGCATTCACCAATGATGACTTCACTCTTCCGCTCGGCAATCAGTTGGAAGGAATTAAATTAGCCTACAGAATCCTGCAAATAGCACTACCGATGCTCATTGTTCTCCTCATTTGCAGTCTCTTCTTACTCGTAAAATTTGCATATAGTCTGCCTTCAAGATTCAAATGGGTAGGCGCAGCGTTGTTGGCAAGCAGTATTGTTGGATATGGTTGCATCTTCTTTCATCCATACATCACCCCCGTTATTATACGAACGAATATTCTGCAGCAATCAGACTTTTTTTCACTCTTTTCACCAATCATCATAGCAATGATCAATCATTATGTTGAAATCTATATCGGTTATCAAGAAATCGTAAATACTGTATTTCTTGTGGGTGCAGCCGGATGTTTTTTAGGAGCGATAGCGACCAGGAAACAAGCAATTCCCAAACTAAAGCCCGTATACGAAATCCGCTCCTATTGGGAAACCCCACTAAAAGAGAAGCCGACACCTCCTTCTGAAGAATATACAGATACAAAATGAAATGAATGCAGCTGAGCGTCCCATACATATGCAAACTCAATAATCTGAACTTATTTGAGTTGGGCGTTAAAGAATGAGAGCGTTTGTGCCAATGCTGCTGGGGCATCAGGATGCAGGTTATGATCTGCTCCTGAATATTCGTGATACTCGACATTCTTTCCCGCTTTTTGTAAATCATCCCGGAATGATTGAGAAAAGGCCGAGGGCACCTCGTTATCTCCTGTTCCGACCAGGATTGATACGGGTGCTGTGACATCGGATAGATAGTTGGTCGGGTCAATCGCATTATAAAAGTTGGCATTCGTTTGTGGTGTGCCGTGATCTTTTACAAATTGTTTTACCAACGCTAAAGTCTGTAGATCGTTTGCTGTCGTTAATACTCCAGTCGCCTCACGTTTGTTCCACCAAACAAGAATATCGCTATATGAACTCACCACGCCTGAGGCAATCACAGCTGCTTTTATGTCCTTTGTCATAACTAACTCATGTAACGTAATATTGCCGCCCATAGAGTGTGCCAGAACGCCAATTTTATTGGGATTTGCATCTTTGTATTTTTTAATTGACGCAAGTGCATTCATACTATCAGTAACATAATCAGGTGAAACATAAATCTGAGTCGGTGTTCCCTCTGAATTGCCATTGCCTCGATAATCAGGTTTAAAAACGATATATCCTTGCGTTGCCAAGGGTGCGACAAATGCAGCATAACTTGTCTCGGTTGAATATTGGATTGGTGGAATATAACCATGATTTAAGAGAACTACCGGCCATCCTCCTGATGGTTCTATACCCTGTGGGACAGTTAGCAATCCATAAATTTTTAGTCCATCAGATTGGTATGAAACAAGATATTGATTGTAATTGGAACCTGAAGGCATTATTTGTTCTATCTTGAGATCGCTCCCAGGATACGATTTCGCTTTCATTGTGGCAATTGCCAAAGGTGAAGTAATCGGTGCTTTCGTCGGAGTCAAGATAACCGTTTTCGTAGGAGGAGAATGAGAAATTATCCTCTTTACTTCCTTCTTAGGGCGTAGGGCAAGAGCAACAATAACCAGAGAAGCAACAACTACAAGAATAAATATTGCTTTTTTCATACTCTCATATAATACATATTTCACCTAAAGACTTGGTAAGAAATTTTCAAGACATGACAGGGAGAGCTTCAATTGGGATATTGAGGCGAAAACGCCAGTTCTTGTCATGTATCGCTTTCTCTGTACCGGGAATATTGATTCGATCAGTAGTAAGAAGCCAATCCTGTATTGGAATAATTACCATCTGTGAGGGAGATTGTATAATAGCAGCTCTGAGCGCGGTTGCAAATTCTTTGGTATTTGAACTGTAAAGTACACCAGAAACGCTAGCAAGTATTTTTTTATGCTTTGGGTCAAGAAACTCTAAAAACCCAAGTAGTGTTCGAGTATCATGGATTGAGGTGTATGAAACGGTTTGCTGTGGATAATTAGAAATTTCAGCAGAATGTGTATTAATGTTCGCAAGCGTCTCAGGAAAGGAAAATGAAAAAACCCTAACCCCAGGTATATTTCTTTTTTTCATGAATGATAAAAGCTGTTTGATACTTTCACCACTGTCTTCCACAAATACGTTAAGCCCTTGTTGATAACTGTAATCAATAAGCTCTTCAAATACGTCTGGCCCAGGTCCGACTTTATACATATCTTTTTTTGCATCGTTTACATCAATGCATCCATAATGAAAAAAGCCGTTTGCATGATCGTATCGAATATAATCAAAAAGCTGGGACATGTAGCGGATACGTATTTTCCATAATGCCAGAATAGTATCTTTAGTGTTTGGTGATTCCCAGTTATACAAAGGATGTCCCCAAATTTGTCTGCCAAAATATGTTTTATTAACATCAGGGATACCAGAGACAGTCGGCATACTCCCATCTTTTTCGATTTGAAATGCATTTTGATATACCCAGGCTAAAGGACTTTTGATAGAAATATAAAATGGTAAATCACCAATGAGTGTAATTCCAAGTGTTTTTGCTTTCGAACGTAGGACGATATAAGACTGCTCAATTTGCCATTGCTGTTTTATGTAAAAATCAATTTTGTTTGCAAGTTTATTTTCCCAATAAGCAAGTGCTTCTAGGTTACGCTCGCGCACCTCTTTATCCCACATCCGCCAATCATCGGTCTGAAAATAATCTCGAAGCGAACAAAAAATTGCATAGTCAGTAATCCAATATTGGTTTTTTTCCAAAAACAAATCTTTTTCTTGCAATGTCGGATATTTCTGCAAAAAAGCAGAAGAAAGGTATTGCGGATGTAAACCTATTCCATAACTTTTGTAGGGAGAAGGTATATGACTCTTCATTGAGGTTCCCTCTAGCTGTGTTTCATTCAGTGGAAGTAGTTGCCACGCTGTCTGCCCTGTTTTACTTAACCAATCAAGAAAAATGAGACCCGCTGCAAAAGTCCCATGATCGATATTAGCCTGTTGCGAACTAAAAAGCGCTGTTATAGGAACAAGTGTCCCGATTATTTTATTCGTAGAAATCATAAGCTTCCTTCATTAATTAGAGGAATATATAATTTTTGCAAGTATTCGCGGAGCATTCTTGTCGTGCTAAAATCATCAATTATGAGAGATCTTGCTTGTACCATAGTACGTTCCCACGTTCTCATGGTGTCATTAGTAGAACTTTCATAATAGAGAGGGATTATGCGCGTTTCAAGAGTATCCAACAAACTCCGGGCAACACTATTTGTATCAATGAGCCATCCGTTTTCAGGTATATTTATTTCGTTAAACCACCCGTCTTTTGTCGTTGCGGGAAGAACACCATTAAGTGCAGCTTTCATGCCGCTCGTGCCACATGCTTCAAGCCCAACTATAGGAGTATTTAGCCAGATATCACAACCGGACGTAAGCAAACGAGCAAGATGTAAATTATAATCTGAAAGGTATACAACTGTTCCCGCCAACTCGTTACTAATTTTTTCTCGAAGTGACTGAATAAGTGATAATCCGACCTTATCATTGGCATGAGCCTCGCCTGCAAAAACGATATGGACTGGTTTTCCGGCTTTTTTTGAAATTTGAAGAAATCGTTTCATATCTTCAAAAATTGCAAGCGGCCGTTTATAGGCGACCATTCTTCTTGCCCACCCGATAAGCAATTCATCTTCTTTCCAGACTTGCCCGGTTTGTTTCTGAATTTCTAAAAGTAGGTTCCGC
Source organism: Candidatus Levyibacteriota bacterium (assembly GCA_038253825.1). GTDB lineage: Bacteria > Patescibacteriota > Microgenomatia > Levybacterales > UBA12049 > JACDET01. Next base: position 22,178 of record JBBSGT010000013.1, on the reverse strand, counting down.
TTATTAATTTGATGGCATTCCCATAAAGGAGCAGAACGTGTTATTGTATCCCACCGTTTAATATATATACCATTTGTTATTGGGATCATTGGATGTTGTTTCCAAATATTTTGAGCTGATTTTGCATGCAATTTTGAAACCGCGCTTACCTTGCCAGCTAAAGAAAATGCAAGCTCTGTCATAGAAAATTTATTCGTTACTGTATCTTTCCCAAGTGATATAATCTCTTGAATTGCTATATCTGATTCAGTTGCCGCATATGTGCCTAATTGAGATGTAATTTGTTCGTCAGTAAATAAATCAGTTCCCGCAACAACAAGGGTATGATTTGTGAAAATAACTTGTTTTTTAACCACTGCTTTTGCAGCTGCAAACGTTAATCCATTTTTTTTCATTTCGTTATACAAAAGATCTAACGCAAGCAATGCCGCATGACCTTCATTCATATGATAAATAGCAGGGGTTATTCCAAGATACTCAATCAGTCGTCTCCCACCAATGCCCAAAACTATTTCCTGCAGCAACCGCGTTTCACTATCCGCTACATAAAGTTGAGCAGTAATCTGTTGATCGGACGTGGAATTTTCTGGAGTATTCGTATCAAGAAAATAGACAGGTACAGATCCAACTTGAAGTTGCCATGCCTGAATGGTAATAACACGATCTTGTATTGGGACAGTTATATATATTCTTTTCCCATTTTCCGAAACAACAGGTTTCAGAGATGCTTCTTTTGCAGAAATGGTACGAATTGATTCTTTAATCTTTCCATCAGAAGCAACTTTTTTCCATGAGTATCCTTGACTGTAATATATGCCGATTGCAATGAACGGAATTTTTTGATCAGCTGCTTCTTGAATAAAATCACCTGCCAAAACACCCAGTCCTCCCGCAAAAACTCGAAGTGTATCAGTGAATGCATATTCTGCGCAAAAATATGCTATTGGGTGCTTTCTGAGAACGTTATAAGGTATTCCTTGGTAAAGTTTACGAAACCATGTAGTATTTTTCATTATATTGGTTGTTTATCTGAAAGAGGAACTATGGCCGCAATTTCTGCAATAGCAGCATATGCAGGATGAGGCGTAAGCCCGGTAGCTCGACGTCTCTCCACAATCACTTTTCTATACCACTCACTATATTCTTTTGCTGAATGTTCCCATGATGAATCGCCAAGCATGCAATTAACAATAAGTTTTCTCCAAAGATCTGTATTTTTATACGTGGTAAGCGCTTCAACTATTGCCATATATAAGGACCATTCATCTTTATTTGCAAATGAAAACCCATTACCTTTTCCTGTATTGGGATTAAAGTCAGTAATAATATCATTCAAACCACCCGTGCGTCTCACAACAGGAACAGCACCATATCGCAATGCTTCAAGAGCAACAATACCCCCTGGTTCAAAAATACTTGGGATAAGTACTATATCAGCTCCTGCAAAAAGTTTTCTCGGAAGACGGAAATCCGCGCGCATATGTAGTCCAATCTGTTTAGGGAAATTCTTTTTAATTTCCATTAAGCGTTCATAGTATCTATTATCGCCACTCCCTAAGACAATAACCTGGACATCAGGTCTTTGCGCGAGGAGATGATCAAGCATTGGAAGTAATATATCGAAGCCTTTTTGCTGGGCAAGTCTTCCTGAAATTGCCAAAAGGGGGCAAGACGTATCTTCAGGAAGAAAAAATTCCTTTTGTAAATCCTTTTTATTCCCCTCACGTGCTTTAACAAATATTTTTGCGTTATAATTATTTTTTATAATCGGATCAGTTGACGGATTAAACTCTTTATTATCAAGACCGTTGAGTATACCAATAAGTTTGCCTCGTGCTGCATAGAGTATGTCTCCGAGACCTGCATCATACTCAGGTGTTAATACTTCGACTGCATGTGTCGGACTAACGGTATTCAATGCATCAGCATATAAAATGCCTCGAAAAAGAGCATTCTGCGTTTGCAGTTTCTCTGAAGTTAATGATTCAAGCGGAACTTTCCCTTTATCTTTTTCTTCTTTATTAATATAACGAAAATCATAATTTCCTTGATAAGAAAAGTTATGAACAGTGAAGATAATTGGTATTTTTTTGAGAATATCCTTGTAACGACTGTCAGTTCTCGCTAACTCGACAAAATATCCCGTATGCCAATCATTACAATGAATAATATCAGGCCACCATTCATCCTTGGTTGCTGTTTTGTTCTTTAACTTATACTTTTTATTGAGCTCCACGAGCCATTCTAAGCATCCTTTTGAAAGAAGAGCAAATCGAACATGGTCATCACTATAACCAAAAACATTTTCCCGCATTTTAAAATATTCATTATTTTCAAGAAAATAGGTATGAGGATTATGTTTTCCCTTTTCGAAGGAACTTATGCCACATTCTAAATAAGGGGCTAGCACTTCTGTATTTTCTATAGGAACATGTATACTTTTTATTTCCTGCTGAAGTTTCCAAGCGGTATTTCCAGGAGCAGTCTTTCCCATGGGTCCATAATTTGCGGTAAAGATGCGAACATTGTGTCCGAGCTTTTGAAGAGCATTAGGAAGAAAATACATCACCTGGGATAATCCTCCAACTGAAACATAAGGAGCAACTTCAGCTGAAAGAAAAAGGATGTTCATTCTCTCCATTCTATCACGCCTCGTTTAATGATATGTAAGGAGAATCGGTCTATTTATGCAACTAAAACTGACAGAAATACTCGTGTATGCAAATTATTGGGACAGTAATTTTATATATTGACACGCATACGGATGCTCAGCTACGCTGATATAATGATGAAACTAAATCATCAAACCTTTTTTCGAAAAAAATTTAGATCGCTCACTTTCGCCATTCTTATTATGGTGGCTATCCTTATTCCACTGACGATTCTCGCAACAAATAGCACGCAGGCCTCTATCTCAAACGCAGCTGGGCTAAATTCCAAATTACGAACCCGAGTTTTTTATCCTGTGGTTCGCTCTAAATTTAATTGTGCGAGAAAGACTGCTACAAATGCTGAGTGTTATGCTAAAGAAGTTATTGATAATAACAACAATCCAATAACTGCAACCTCCCCTCAAGAACTTCGTCAACGTATTCTGCAAACTTTTGCCCCTGAAGTAATAACACCAACAACTGCCGCACTCAATCCTGCTGCTGTGAGTGTCAATACTGTTAACCCTGCTCGTCTTCACACTGCTTATAATATCCCGTGTACTCCAGGCGGAAGTGTGCAGGAGGTTTGCTCCCAACCGGCCACATTTGGGCCACAAACAATAGCTATTGTTGACGCTTATGGTGATCCAACAATCGAATCCGATCTCCAAACTTTTGACCAATATTATGGTCTACCAACTTGCACCAAAGCCAATGGATGTTTGCAGATAGTAAATCAAAATGGACAAACTTCTTCTTTACCAACGAGAACTGACTGGATTGATGAAATAACCCTCGATGTCCAAACCGCCCACGCACTTTGCCAAACCTGCAAAATTTTATTAGTCGAAGCAAACTCATCCTATACAAGTGATCTAACTACAGGGACAAAAACTGCAGCTTCATTTCATCCTTCTGCAATCTCTCTCAGTTGGGGTGGCAGTGAATCTTCAAATAATAGTATTTCCTCAAGCTACAACTATACAGGTATTCCCGTTATCGCAGCCAGCGGAGACGGTGGATATCTCAATGGTCAATCAGGAGTCAGTTTCCCAGCTAGTCTCCCTTACGTTGTAGGAGTTGGTGGCACGACATTGACCGTCAATTCTGACGATTCCTACGCAGGTGAATCTGTCTGGAATGGAACAGGAAGTGGTTGTGCAAGCCTTTCTTCCGCAACGGCAAATCAGACAAATTTAGCAGCCTGGGCAGCAACAGGCTGTGGAACAACACGAGGGGTTGCAGATATGGCAGCAGATGCCGATCCGAGTACAGGAGTCGCGATTTACTTCAGCAAACAATGGTGGTATTATGGTGGCACAAGTCTCGCTACACCTATTATCGCTTCTGCGTTTGCTCTTAATGGTGGCATTAAATCCACATCACTAGCCACCAACGTGCTCTATGCAAATTATTCCCCAACCAATTTCCATGACATCACAACAGGGACAAATGGTACGTGTTCAACCTCCATGTGTATGGGATCTTTGGGCTACGACGGACCGACAGGTTTGGGGACACTCAATGGTCTTGGCGCATTTGCAGATACTGTCGCCTCCCCAACAGCAACGCCATCCGTAACGGCAACCCCACCCCCGGCACAAGCACCGACTGTCTCGATAACGGGTCCTTTGAATGGCTCAATCGTCCAACGAAGAAAGACCATAACAATAACAGCAAACGCTTCTGACCCAACAGGAATATCCAAAGTAGAATTTTATGTAAACAATACACTCCAGTGCACTGATACCACATCAGCTTACACATGTAATTGGAGAGTTCCAAATCAATCAAGTGTGAAATATACCCTTTCAGCAAAAGCGTACAACCGAGCCAATAGTACGGCAACAAGTTCTGTCAGCGTGACCTCTTCATTCTAAGCAAAATTTTAAAACCTGAAAGTTATTTCCAAAAAGTACGTGAGGATTCTTCTTCTGGAGTTTTAAGCGTTTTTTAACACTGAGAGGATATTACCTGAAGGATCTTTAAACCATGCGATATCTGGACCACGTTTTGCTGCGATACCTCTAGCAATGCCCTTTTCATCTGTCATGCCTTCATAGCTTTCAAATGTAATTCCTTTACTTTCTAGTGTATCAACTGCGCTATCAATATCATCAACCACAAAATTTAAAATAGTGAAGGAAGCAGGTTGGTGTTCCTCTCCTTTGGGATAGATAAAGACCGTGCCACCGTCTGGCAAATGAAGTTGCAATCCCATACCATTATCTTCTACTTTTAATCCGAGAACTTCAGTATAAAATTTCTGAGTACTTTCCAAATTCTTTACGGAGAATCCGCTAAATCCTGCTTTAAACATAGTTATCCATTTTTACCACGAAACCCTACCCTATGCAAGTAAGAGAGTTATTCTACTAACGTTGCAATGTACCCTGCTCCTTTTACGATTGCTGCTAATTGTTGCTTCGTAATGCTTGCTTCATCATACGTCACTTCTGTTACTTGTTTGGCATAGTTTGTTTTTGATTCTTTGACACCATCTGCATCTTCTAATGGACCATCAATATTGAAAGCACAACTGACACAATCCATTCCTGTAATCTTGAGCGTTACTTTTTTCATATGACATTTATCGTACCACGATACATACCCATACTACACATAAAAGCGATTGGCCCGGCTTTTTGTGGTGCTGTAAAAGTCAAGGTACCGGTGGAACCAACCGGAACAACTTTTTGGACTCCCAAACTTGGAATCGTAAATGATTGCGTACAGCCAGTCCCATTATTATTTTTTAATTGAATAGTGACAGGTGAACCGGCTTTCACGGTAAGATGATTGGGTAAATAACCTGAATCTTCTATGGTAATTGCAGCACTACTGACTGGTGTTTGTATCGGTAGATCGTTGCAGTAACTAACCGTACAATAAAATCCATTCGCAATATTTTCTAACGTAAAATTACTGCCCGTTAGTGCCAACGTATTATTGGCGTTGAAAATTGCCAGAAGAATAATAACAACCGCAGCAAATTTCATAAATTTCTGTTGCAGTGTATCCCCCAATTTGGTTGTAAAATAACCCAACAGAAAAAATACTGGTGAAGTACCAAGAATAAACACAAATAAAATTGCTGCCCCCATCAAAGGATTGCCTGACGCAATGGCCAGGGCCATCATCGCTTGTGTCGCCCCACAGGGGATAGCAACAGTGAATGCACCGAGTAATGCCAGCGCAAAGAAATCATCACTTTTTGATTTTTTGCGAATAATGCGGGTGAGAAAATGTGGAGGTTGGATAACAAAATATCGAAAAACAGGATGGACATTTAATATATTAAGCGCCGTTCCCACCATAAAAACGACCACCACCAACTGCATGATGACTGTGGCAGTGATCGACCAGGTGAACGCAGCTCCGAGAGAACCGAGTACAAAACCAAGAATAGTATAGGCAAATAATTTAGCAAGGAGAAACATGAGGATCGGTAAAGAATTCCCAGTAGTTAGGGTTCTCTTTTTTAATTTTTCTTGTTCTCGTTGCGCGATTGTAGCGGTGAGTAAACCACCCTGTACTACCATGCAGCTCAGTCCACCTACTGTTAGTCCGGTAATAAATATTGCCCACAGATTCATTTTTCTCCTTATTTTTTGAGTTCTTGATCGATTATAGTTTTAAAGGCACCGTAAGGTTGAGCCCCGATAAGAGGGTTACCATTGATAAAGAATGTTGGCGTTGCCGTCACACCTACTTTTTGCCCATCTGCCATATCTTTATTCGCATCACTTGCATATTTATTGCTGCTGAGACATTGCTGAAATTGACTGGAATCCATGCCAAGATTTCCAGCGATTTGCGTCAAGTTATCGACAGTATACATTGACGTATCAGCTTCATCGGGCTGATTTTGGTACATATAGTCATGGAAGGCCCAAAATTGGTTTTGCTCATTTGCACACTCGCCTGCGTTTCCAGCCAATGTTGATGCAGTCCCAAGAAACTGGAAATTACGATAGTAAAGTTTTACTTTGCCGGTATCTATATACTCTTTTTGTAATTGCGGTAAAACACCTGAAAAGAATTTCTCACAGAAAGGGCAGCGAAAATCTTCAAAAGCTATCAGCGTGACTTTGGCGTTAGGATCACCTTCTGGAGGATAATTCCCCACATCGACATTTTGTTTACCAAGCGTCGGTTCGGGAGTTGGTATTTGACCTAACTGTGCAGCAGCCGCACTTTGTTGTGCTTTTTGCGCTGCTTGTGCTTCAACTTTGGTTGAGAGAGCATTGTTCGTTACCATTCCCAGCACAAAAGATGCAATGCTTAGAACGAGGATCGCAAAAAATGTTTTGATATGAGAAGGGATAGCTTTTTTGGCTTTAACCTGGAGATTTGTTTGAGAAGCTTTTTCTTCCATAAATTTATTCTACAACATTTACAGAGAATTGTCGCTATTTCTTATGTATCAATTCAAACGTATTACTTATGATGATCCATATCCGAATCCATCATCTTCAACATTTCAGGACCACCGGTTTTTAAGAATCTCCAGACAAGAACAGCAGCAAGCAGAAGAAATCCTATATTCAAAAATGTCGTATAATTCCAGGAAATGCCTTGTTCCAAAAGCGCTACATTTCGCGACGAAGGAATAAGATGTAATTGACTAAAAAAGATTTCGATGAGATACCCGGCGGCTGCCATCGTAACATAAAATGTTCCCAGGATATAAAGCACCACACGCCAGCCGTAATATTTGCGGTAAATATTGAGAATCGGTAAGATAATAAGATCTGCGAAAATAAAACTCACTACCCCACCAAAACTAATCCCACCATTCCACAGAACAGCTGCCAGCGGCACATTGCCCACTGAACATACAAAACTGATAATAGCAATCAGCGGTCCAATCAGAGGCCCCACAATGAAACTGACTGTGGTATTATCAGCAAAGAAAAACGCCTGCCACACTGAATGTGGAACAAATACTTCAAGCACTCCAGCAATGAGAAACCCGAGCAAAATATCAACCCAAACAGAAACCCAATCCATAACAAAAAAATGAGAAACAGCAGTAAAACCACTTCTGCTCAATAACTTCTTCCTAAATGATTCTTTGCCGTTAATGCTCATATCCATTGTCGCGTGTCCTTCCATTTTTCCCTGCAATCCTTTTTCTGCTTGTTTTCCGGCCAGAGCGATAAGCTTCTTTCCCAGGGTAAAACGGAAAAGAAGGGCAATGAAAATCACCATTATGATACCACCAAACCATTCAGCAAGAGCAAATTGCCATCCCATGACAAAAAGTAAAATAAGGCCAAGTTCTATAACAAGATTTGTGGAAGCGATTTCAAACACCATTGCAGAAGTAAAACTTGCTCCTTTTTGGAAAATCGAACGGGCCAATGCAATTGCAGCATAGGAACAAGATGATGAAGCTGTACCGAAAAGTGCAGCAAGGGTTATATTTTTAGGAGATGTGCCACCGAGGGTTTTGGCGAGGGTTTTATGAGAAACAACAGCTTGCACAATACCAGAAAGAGTAAACCCCAAGACAAGCGGCCACAGTACTTCCCAGAACATCCCAAATGACATGTATAATGCTTCTAAAATTTTATCCAATCCCATAAATTTATGTTACTGTTTATATCCCCACTCTTCTTGCCATTGTTCCATTTCCTTTATCTCTTTTGTCTGGGCCGTAATGATGTCTTTTGCTAGATTTTTTAGTTCTTCATGCTTTGCATTTTTTTGTGCAAGTTTTGCCATATCAATTGCTCCTTGATGATGCGCAATCATTTCAGAAATAAAAGTTTGGTCAAAATCATCTCCCGATTTCTCTCTCAACCCCGCGGTCATCGCATCCATCGTCATACTGTTATCTGTACTCATCTTCATATTCTCATGGGACATGGTTGTATTGGATTTATTCTGATTCGCCATGACAAACCCTGTGACGAGCACACCAATAAGTAGTCCAGCGATACCATAGATTATTGATTGTTTCATAGTCTCACCTCCTCACCTTCTTTTGAAAACCTGCATTATTTCAGCAATTGATTCATCTGCTTTCCCTTTTTTAATTGCATCTGAGACACATGATTTTAGATGATTTTCTAAAAGAAGATTTCCTGTTTCTTTCAGCCCACTTTGTACAGCTTGCATTTGTTGCAATACATCTATGCAATAGGTATCTTCTTCCACCATACTAATTACTTTATTAAGATGCCCGCGAGCAATTTTCAGTCTATGAAGAATACGTTCTTCCGTATCTTTTGGTCTATATGCCATATATCCTCCCCCTGGGGATATAATAACGCCTGAAACAAATGAAGTCAAGAGGTCATATGGTAAAAGATAGTATAAGAAGACTTGTATTTTTTTGCTGAGAGGCTTAGTATAAAAATATGCTGCGAATATTATTTGGCATTCTTCTGCTTATCTTACTTATCGCTGGAGGAGTATATATTTATCAACAAAAACATTTAGCTGTAGCACCAGGAAGAAGCACCGCAATTCCTACACCAACAAAGCAACCAACACCCACGATAACACCATTACCTACCGTAACACTTGATTCATATTGTACTTCAGCAAATGTTACGGGCACCATTTCGCTTGATGGGGCTGCTGGGAATATCTTCGGTACATTAACGCTCAAAAATATTTCTACAAAAGCTTGTGCCATCAACGCCAATAACTTTATTCAAGCAACATCAACAGCAAAAAATATAACGATTACTCAGGAAGGAAAAATCGGTCTCAAGTATATAAACCTTCAACCAAATCAAACCATTTATTCACAAGTTCATTATCCAAATGGGCCACAATGTAACGGTACGACAAAAGCGCAAACTATTACTTTTGCTTATCAAATTTCTCCTTCCCAGACTGTGACATTTGAAGACAAAAATAATAATTTAGATCAAGCACTCACTGCATGTGCTGCTGATGATGAGAAAACAGCAATTGAAGTCTGGAGTATTTCGTCTTCCCCGTCTCACTAGCATGAAACCATTTAGAGTGCAGCAATTTTCCTAACAGTATTCCAATTTCTAGTAGTAATATTTTTACCAAATTCTTTTCCGATAACATCCATTAATTTTAAGCTATCCCCATCCTGTGAAATTGTTAAGACGCTAAACAGCGCATCATCTTTCAAGTCCAGAATTTGAAATAAATTATTTTCAGATTTATAGGGAATTTCTAATGTCGTCGGAATATTTTCAGGAAGAAATGTTACATAGAGACGAGTCTGTGAAGTTATTTCAATTTTTGCAAACGGATTTTCACTCACCATTTTTTGCAGACTTTCTTGAGTCCGTAGTAAAACTTCAATCTTCCACCCAAATGTTTTTTCTAACCCAATCTCAATTGCTTCTTTTAGTTTTTTAAGATTTTTTTCTTCTGCGTCAAATACCACATTACCTGTATTAAGCAGTGTTTTTGCATTGGAGAAACCGATGTCCGAAAAAGCTATGCGCAGTTCCTCCATGGGAACTTTTTTATTTCCACCGACATTTATTCCTCGTAAAAATGCTACGTATTTAATATAATTTTTCTCGTTTCTTTTCTTCACCACATTGTCTTGATACTATATTTTCTTATAAAAGGATCGGGGGTGAGTATAGTATAACTATTTGTCATTGCCTGAGAAATGAGCATAAGGTCAAATGGATCTTTATGATGAAGCTTCATCTTTATAACTTGTTCTGCATCTTTGGTATAAAAGCTTAAAGGTTTAATGATGTCTTCGAAGTCTTGTGAATTTGTTAAACTTTCTAATTCTCCTTCCAGATGGAGTTTGCCAATTTTTATTTTTAAGTTGATTTCCCATAATGAAATAACGCTCAAAAAAAAGTTATTTTCTTTATCTTTTATTAGTTCAGCAGCATATTTTGATAACTTTTGAGGCTCAGTTCTCAGCCAGATATAACTACAAGTATCGAGAAGAATATTCATGGGAGCAATTTTCCGTCATACCAATCACTTAGTTCTTCTTTTGTTAGGGGTTCATTTATATCACCAATTATTTTAACCTTTCCCAGCAAATCTCCTATCAAATGTTTCCGTTTTTCGACAAGTGCATCAGCCGTCTTGGTTAGTGGAACAATTTGTGCAAAAGGAATATTTCTTTGCGCTAAAGTCACTATTTGGCCTTTTTTTACTAAGTTTGCATACTTAGAAAGGTTTGCTTTCGCTTCACTGATATTAACAGTTAGAGTATTCATACCACCATATTAGACCAACTAGTTAGTCTTGTCAAGTATTTTCCCCTTTCGAGACAACTTGCAGCAAATCAATAGCAATAGCGATTGTTTGCCCCGGTTTTAGCCGTAATTTATCCTCAAGAGTCATAACAGTTATTATAACAAGTTTGCTATACTCTTTTTATGGCAAGCAAACAAGCTACTGTTGATTATATTGCTGACCAAATAGAACATGCAGGCGTTATCACTTCACGAAAAATGTTTGGTGAATATGCTCTATATTATGATACAAAAGTGGTCGCATTTATTTGTGATGATAAATTATTTATCAAACCCACGGTTGCTGGTAGAAAAATTATTGGTGATGTCACAGAAGCACCAGCCTATCCGGGAAGTAAGATGTACTTTTTAATTGATGGAGACCTATGGGAAGATCGTGAATGGATGACAGAGTTGATCAAACAAACTGCCGACGAGCTGCCCTTGCCAAAACCGAAAAAGAAATAAAACTACAGAACTGTTACTTTTAGCTTTGTACCACTGTATTCCCGAAATTTCCTGTCCAGGGTTACAATTTCCTTACATTCTCCTGCTTCGGCACAAGCATCTTGCAGGCAGTCTTCAAAATCTTTGCCTTTGTAGTGCTGCTGAGCCAGTTTCACTACATAATCATCTAGTGGCAAAACTTCAACCATAGCAGTGATTCCTTTCATAACTTCTTGAGAATAACCTGCTTTCTGACCGAAGTGATACAGTAAATGAATACTCAAACTGGAAGTAAGAAAGTGTCTATCAGAAGCTGCTAAAAGATTACTTACTATTTCAAGTTTCTGGCGCTTAAACATAAGTTCCAGTAATATATTGGCATCAACAAATGTCTTTGTCATTTCTTGCGATAATGCTTATATTTCGGATCTTCGTCATATAATTCATCGCGTAATTGTTTGTAGTCTTTATTAGGATCAGAGAAACGCTTGTGAGTACGCAGCTTGGGCAACAAATTGCGGAGCTTTCGAGCGTTTGCTTCACCAGTAAAGTTATTTTTCTCTCCTCGGATAGGAGCCATCATGGCAATAATTTTTGAGTGACGAATCACAGCAACTTCCTCTCCCGCTTCCATGCGGTCGAGGTAAGCGCTCAGGTTTTCGCGTAATTGTTTGGCGGTAACAGTTATCATATAATTACTCCTTCGAGATCATTTCTAGTGTACGCTATAACGTACTTTTTGTCAATAACTCACATTTATTTTTTCTTGTCCGGGACAAAATAAAGTGCGGCTGAATTCATACAATATCGCTTGCCTGTTGGTTGAGGTCCATCGTCAAAAATATGCCCCAGATGTCCTCCACATTTATCCAAAACTTCAATTCTCGATTCTCCAGGAATACTATCATCTTCTTTGAGAACTAACGCATCGGGACTGATCGGTGCCCAAAAACTTGGCCAGCCAGTTCCGGAATCATATTTTTGCTCAGAACGAAAAACAGGCTCATTGCACCCTGCACTATAATATGTCCCTTTTCGATTTTCATTTTCTAGCGCTCCCGTAAAAGGTACCTCTGTCCCCTGTTGGCGCAAGATATTGTATTGGGCTGGTGTCAAAATCTTTTTCCATTCGGCGTCACTTTTCAACTTAGCTTTATCAAATGCACCTGAAATAATTTTATCGTTTCCTGCGGTATTTGCCTTTTCCATGGACTGCTTCTGTTGTGGCTTTTGGGACAACTGAAAAGCACTTACAATTACGATAAGTAAAACTGCAGCAACAAGAACAATACTCATTTTTTTCATTAGGCTTAGTATAACAGAAGAAGTAACAATATTTTACCCATTAACTGGGGTTCCCCCATTAATGTGGATTGTTTGGCCGGTTATATATGACGCATCAGCTGAAGCAAGAAAAATATAGCCCACTGCTACTTCATATGGTTGCCCTACTCTCCCAAGTGGCGTATCAGTACCAAACTTTTCTACTTGCTCAGGTGAAAACGTTGAAGGAATTAGCGGTGTCCAGATCGGTCCAGGTGCGACTGCGTTGACGCGAATTTTTTTCTTCGCCAAATTTGCCGCTAGCGCTCGGGTAAAACTCACAATTGCACCTTTGGTAGATGAATAATCGAGAAGTAATTGATTCCCTTTGTATGCGGTGACAGAGGCAGTATTGATAATGGAACTTCCTTCATGCAAGTGAGGCAATACAGCTTGAGACAAAAAAAACATTGAGAAAATATTCGTTTGAAATGTTTTACGCAATTGTTCTTCAGATATATCCTCAAGTATTTCTTGCGGATGTTGTTCACCAGCGTTATTGATGAGGATATCTATTTTCCCGAATTTATTTATAATTTTTTCGACTGCTTCATTACAAAATTCTTTACTCCCGACATCGCCTTTTAGTAACAAACATTTTTGCTCAAGTTCTTCAATCCGCTGTTTGGTTGCTCCTGCATCTTCATCTTCTGATAAATAAATAATAGCAAGGTCTGCGCTCTCTTTCGCAAAAGCAATCGCGGTCGCTTTTCCGATACCACTATCTCCCCCTGTAATAATAACTACTTTATTTTTAAATTTTTCTGCACCTTTATAGTGTGGACTTTCACTTTCTGGTTGTGGATCCATTCTACTTTCTTTTCCTGGTTGAGTTTGTTTTTGTGCGGGTTGGCCTGCTGATTTCATAATACTATAATAAACACCCAATATATGAATTACATATACTTTTTTTTATAATTTCGTAAGAGAAACATTTTTCGCATCAATTTCCTTTTTGCAGAATACCCACCAGCATAAATTGCCAATGGGTATTTATTTATTTTAATTAAGCTGCAAAATGTTGCTGCATGTGAATTCCTTCGGAAAACTCTTCTATCATTTTGTCATTAAATGCCGGTATGTCATCTGGATTACGTGATGTAACCAAGCCATTATCGACAACAACTTCTTTATCAACCCATGTTGCCCCAGCATTTTCTAAATCAGTCTGAAGTGATGGCCATGAAGTCATGGTTCTTCCTTTCACAATACCTGCTTCGATCAATGTCCATGGACCATGACAAATAGCTGCAATTGGCTTACCACTTCGTGCAAATTCTTTAATAAATTTAACAGCGTCAGAGTTGATACGTAATTTATCAGGATTCATGACCCCACCAGGAAGCATCAATGCATCAAAATCCTCAGCATGTGCATGCTTCAGTGTCATATCAATATCAAAACTATCTCCCCAATCGGTATGTTGCCATCCTTTTACGGTTTCGATATTCGGAGAAATAAGTGTCGTTACCGCACCTTCGTTTTCCAAGGCTTTGCGTGGTTCTGTCATTTCAACTTGTTCAAATCCATCTGCAACTAAAATAGCTATTTTTTTGTCTATTAACTTTTCTTCCATACATTCACCCCCTTTCTCTAGGTAAAAATGAGTGTAGTACACCTGGGTAAGATATTTTTGAAGATCAAGTAAGCATTAGTAAAGAAGATGCTTTGCATATCGCTTTAAGATAGATACATTAGAGAGCATGGGTAATGCTTGCAAAATGGGTTTAATCTCGTTATAGAGCAGATTTGCATGCCGACATGAGAAATAGAACGTAACGAGTTCTTCTTCCACAATTTTAGAAAATTCATATCCATTATAGCTACCATAATCTGAGGTCTCTATAACAACCCGAAAGATATCATTGAGGTCAAAAATCGCAGCCTGTGCTTTTTTATTTTGGAATTTACCGGCAGGAAATTGCAAACATACGATGACCGCCTGCTCATCCTGTCTATCTCCACCGGATAAATGATCTGCTAATTTATCCGTTAGAATCATACTATATCTTATTGTATACACATTCCAAAATAATTAACAATATGGCAAGAATACGCGCTATTTGGTATGATTATACTTTATAATCTATGAAGAACGTCTCGAAACAATCAGCATTTAAACGTGTCTCTTGGATTGATATTTGTCGTGGCATAGGTATTATTTTTGTGCTCTATGGTCATCTACTTTCAAGTGATAGTCTTCGATATCTTATTTATTCCTTTCACATGCCTCTTTTCTTTTTTCTTTCCGGTCTTGTCTTCAAACCTGTTCTTCTCAAACCAATACAGTACATTATTATCAAAAACATAAAACAGCTCTTGCTTCCTTATTTTGGCTTTGCATTATTTACATATATCTTTGCAGTAGTATCAAACCCCGCGCCTGACCTCAGCCCCGGCGGAATTGCGTGGCAATTATTTGGCATACTCTATGGTAGCGGGAATGATGGAATGCTTGGCTTCAATGTTGTTCTCTGGTTCCTTCCCTGCCTTTTTATTACCAAACTCACCTTTGCTCTTATCACCAGAAAAGTAATCAAGTTGAAGCTTATTGGTTTCTTGCTACTCATGAGCGGAATTCTCGGATATGGTCTTTCTGTACTTCTGCCATGGATTAAATTACCTTTCGGATTTGAGATAGCGTTAACGAGTCTTGTCTTTTTTGGTATGGGTTATCTCTGGAAAGAACGAAAATTTACGTTACCATATCTGAGGTCATACCGTGTGCCCTTAACATTACTAGCAATCCTTATAACCCTTCTTGGTGCCACGACCAATTATCATATCTATCAGTATCAAACTGATCTGCGCATCAATCATCTTGGCAACTTTTTCCTTTTCTATCTCAGCGCATTCAGCGGTATTTTTGGCTGCTTGATGGTTAGTCAACTAATTACCAAAAATGCTTTTCTTGAATATCTGGGGCGAAATTCATTGGTTCTTTTTGCGTGGCATAACTTGCTTTTTGTGAATCTTAAAGAAATTATGGCGGCAGTCGCTTCAGATGATTTTATCAATTCTGTAAAATTATTTTTACCTACATTTTATGTCTTGACCGTAATATGTATTATTCACCTCAGTCGTAAGATGTTGCTCCTGCTTAAAAATGCCTCTCTCACACTGTTCCTCACAATACAGCAATAAACCCTCCACGCAAGAGGGTTTATCATGATTTTCTCATTTTAGTTCCCCAATACTTAAGAAATGCTTTATGGAAAAGCTAAACCAACCCCGGAAAGAAATCTTTTTTTAGCATAGCACCTTTCACGCCAAGCTGCCGAATAGAGTTTTCGTAGGACTGCACCATCACTTGCGGGCCGGAAAGATAGAACAATCGCTCGGCAAAATCAGGCACTTCACGCCGAATCATTTCGGCGTCCACTCTTCCTCTTTCACCATTCCAACCTGCTGGCACAGCTTCAAAATTAGTCAGTGTATACAGGATTTTTGCCCCAATTTTTTCCTGCGCTTCATCAAACACTTCCTTATAGGCAATCTCCCCTGCTGTTTTGTTGGAATAAATTAAAACAATATCTCGCTTTTCATTTTTGTCGATAAGATATTTGATCATACTGCGAAACGGTGTTATCCCAATACCTCCTGCCATAAAGACAAGCTTTTGATTTTTATTCTTTGGCAATGTGAAATCCCCTGCCAATTGAGCACCGACAACTAAATTATTTTCATCAATCTCTTTAAGAGCTTTTTTATAACTGCTACCATTAGGGGAAATTCTCACTCCTAGACGAATATTCTCTTCTGTCGGCGATGATGCCAAAGTAAAATACCGACGATTTCCCCTACTGTCAGTGCGCGGATGTTGTAGTGTCCATTCCATATATTGCCCCGGTTGATAAGCCAGTCTCCTTTGCGGCTTGAAAACAAAATCAATAACATCAGTTGAAACAGCAATTTTTTCATCCAGAAAAAGCAAGAATTTACCTTTCGGACTAACGATATATGCAAAAATATTCCCAGCACAAAGCGCTATCTCTGGAGTAAAGAAGAAACCAAAAATATTAAACTGTGGAACTGCCAATAACCCAACAAGTCCGCCAAAGATCATTTGCAATTTTTTAGTTGGCGGCATGGTCATTGGCTCAGTTAGCATAATTGATCCCATAAAAAGCATTGATGAATGAAGAACAACCTGTTGCAGCGTCGTAAGTGGGTTATTTCCTTTTAACAAACTAAGAAGCATGCTTACCGCGACCGCTGTCGTAAAGAAACTCCATGCCAAATCAGTGAAGCGTAGCTTCCGAATAATAAGAAACCCTGCAATTGCAACAAACGGCGCCATCCAGGTTGTCCCAATCCACCAGCTGGCAGAATCACCAAGTGCAAAACTCGTAATTACCATAGCGATAGCAGCGGGATTGAAGATATGTTTTTTGTTGATGGCCAGAACAAATTTAGAAAGTATCGCCAGAATAGCAGCCCAAGTAAGAAATGGCAGTTCTGAGAAAGACTGAACAGGCGAAATAATAAGTGCAAGAATGAGTGTCGTGATGTAAACAGATTCGACATTGGTAGGAGCGTCAAATGCCCAGGCAAAAATCTTGTTGGTAATCCATCCGACAGCAACAAGAAATACAGAAGAAAGAATGATCGTTATAGGCGAATACGGAACTCCATTGAAAATACCAAAAAGACTGGCAATAAACAGTAAAAGTATCAAACTGTAGAGTACCAAACGGTACATCGTAATTCTATCTAAATAATAATCAATTAGTTTTAACATGTTCAACAACAAATCTATTAAATTTACTCGTCATGGTCGCAATGCCATTTGAATCAATCATATAACCATCAAATCCCGGCAATTTTTCAATAAATTGAATTCCCTTCTCCTCCATCGCAAAAGCTGCCGTAGCAAAACGATCAGCATCATACACCGTAGGACCAATGACCGTCATGCTTGCAATGTTGCCAATCGATTTATCAGGTTTATGCGGATTGTAAATATGATCACCCCTGATGTAGAGACCTGACGTTGCAATACCTCGATTGTCCAATCGGACTACCTTCACAATTTCATCAGTCTTAAATGGGTTTCTGATACCGATAGTCCAGGGTCCACCTTTGCTATTTGTACCTGAAACTTGGATATCACCACCTGCATCAACAAAATAGTTTCTGAATCCATGCTCTTGCAGTAAATTGGCAGCGTTATAAATTGCCCATCCTTTGACGATGCCCGAGGGATCAATCATGCCGTTATGCGAAATATCAAAGTAACCATTGGTTTCTTTTTTTGTATCATCTGCTAACTGGAGAATTTGTCTGACATCAGCACTCACTTGTTTTTTGGAAAGTTGCCCTGCATTCAATCTGGATATTTCACTCTCTTTTTTATAGGTGCTAAATACTTTATCAATGGACACAAAGTAATCGAAGATGCTGGCAAGGTCAGACTCTTTCACTTTTGGATCTACCACTTCGACAGTGATTGTCATGCCCATTAATATGCGTGTTCGTTTCATGGTTTTATTGCGCTTGTGATAAAGCAGACGCAAGTGATTCTTTAAAAGCTTGAGTTGAATCTGTTGCGCCTGAAACTGTGTCCACATTTGCGCTTTGGGACTGAATAGCTTCTTGGCTTAAGACAGGCAGTGCTTCGGTATTTATTTCAACAGATTCGCGTTGGTCATTTGGATATTGTAGGAATTGCACATCAGTAATTTTCCCACCGCTGATAAGAGCTTTCACTTGGATATTGCCATAAAACGCATCAATAGCTTTTCCGATATACGTGCCATCAGTATACATTTGTGACAAAGCTTTACTTGCTTGCACATGTCCAGATTGAGAAGTGCCCGTCTTCCCTGTTGCCAAAGGAACAGCAGATTGAATATTTTGTGACTTATGATTAAAAACCGCGTAAAGCGCAAACGCAATAATGACAAAACCTGAGATAATAATTTTTTTCATACATATAGTGTAATAAGGAATACTTAAAGCTCGCTTAAGCTTCTGTCTACTTTCCTCATTATCAATAGCACTATGTAGTAGCCAACGGTAACGTCACGGTGAATGTTGTTCCTTTGCCTTCTTTACTTTTGACGGTCAATGCACCATGGTGAATTCTCACAATGTTGTGGACAATTGAGAGGCCAAGTCCATATCCTTCTGCTTTTGATCGAGATTTATCGGCACGATAAAATCGTTCAAAAATGTGTGGCAAATCCTCCACACTAATTCCAATCCCCTTGTCAGAGACATCTATGCTGATCATATATTGTTTGACAGCTGTCGAGACATTGATTGCTGTTTTTTCGTGGCTATACTTGATGGCATTATCAAAAAGATTCACAAAAACCTCAGTCAGGGCATTTCTGTCCCCTATCACTTGTTCTTTTACCGTTGGTAACGCCAGCGTCATTTCTTTTTTCTTCAGATGCGGCCTTACTTTTTTTCCAGCTGTCTGGAGGACTTCTTGCAGAGAGACTATTGATGTTAAGTTATTGGTATTACTATACACATGTGTAAGTTGTAATAAGCTATTGGAAAGTTCCTGCAATCGGCTCAATTCTTCCAAATTACTGGTAATTAATTTCCTAGCTTCTTTGTCACTCACATGTTTTTCCAAAAGACTTCCTTCCATTTCTGCCCGAAGTGTCGCAATTGGTGTACGAAGCTCGTGCGATGCGTTTGAAATAAATTGATTTTGTTCATCAACCATAGCTTGAATTGGTTGTAACGTACGTCCTGCCAGGAAATATCCAGCCCCTCCGGCGAGAACGAGAATAATGGCGTTTACAATAATTAAAGCTATTTCCAAGCGCGTCTTAACATCTTGTAATTCGTCCAATGTGATAATCCCTTCTGATGACGGAGGAGGAATTATATAATCATTGCGATGCGATTGTTGGAATCTTATTCGATTGATAACTCGTTGAATTTCCTGCGTGGAAGCTTGATAAAATGCCATACTGAAAGTCACACTAACCATCATGATGATAAGGAGGTACCAGGTAGTGAGTTTGAGACGGGCCGATTGAAACATACTACTCCTTTATTGTATACCCTCTGCCTCTGATTGTGTGAATAAAAGATGCGTCGTCTTTTCCATCGATTTTATCACGGACGTGTTTGACGTGAACTTCGATAGTACTCGGCAACACATCTGAATCATAGTTCCAGACATGAGAAATAATTTGGTCTTTATTTAAGACAGTATTTTTGTTGCGAAGTAAATATTCAAGAAGTGAAAATTCTTTTGCAGAAAGTTCAATCGTCCGCTCACCTCTTTTAACGACAAACGTTCGTGGATCAAGGGTCAAGTCTCTGATGCTAAGAACTGGATCATTGGTTTGGACAGGTCTTCGCACAAGCGCTCGGATGCGAGCAAAGAGCTCTTCAAAAGAGAAAGGTTTGACCATATAATCATCAGCTCCGACATCAAGTCCGGTTACTTTGTCGGTGATCTGGCCTTTTGCGGTGAGCATCAGAACTGGTGTGTGAATTCCCGCCTCGCGGATACGTCTACAAATCTCAATACCATCAACTTCTGGAAGCATGACATCCAAAATAATTAAACCAAACTCTTCCCCAATCGCAAAATCCAAACCTTCTTTACCGTTATTTACAGCATCGACAGCGTATTTTTGCAGTTCAAGTGCTCGCTTGATGGCATGTGCTAACTTAATCTCATCTTCAACTAAAAGTATTCTCATGATTGTAAGTCTAAACTCAAAAACTTAAGAAATGCTTAAATCTTCTTCATATGAATCTTGATCTTTTCACGTTGCACTGACCAGGAAAAATATGACCAATCGTTCTCAAGGTGGGCATTCAGTACAATGTTCATCGCTGCATGTAACGTGTTAATCACGATAATTGCAGGTGCGATAATGGCAATGGTTCCCGAATAGTAAGGCTCAAAAAGCAAAGCGAGGATAATGGCTGTGATACCGTTTTGTTGTGAAAAAGCTATGCGTAGCCTATCGTGTGAAGGAAGTTTATGCGTCAGAAGATATCCGACGAGGATTTGTGCACCAAACGCAGCGATACCAAGTGCAATTCCCCCCAAGATATTGATACCATTTATTAACAAGATACCAAGCAGAATTGCCGCCATATACATCGCCCAGTGTACTGCATGATGGATAATCTTCCCAAGAGGCGGGCGCATAAAAAGACCAAGAATCGCGACACCCAGCATCCAAAAATAATAGACAGCGATAGATAATGATCCCACAACCAGAAGATACATAGCAACTGCCGCAAAAATGATGATCAGGTAACGAGTCGCCTTTGCATAGTGTTTTATAAACATCCATAACGCAAACACCCCCGTGGCAAAAACAATATTAATACCTGTCTCCGCAAAATAACCGGACAATCCAACCGACTGCATGGTACCCTCAATCGGCTGCCAATGCGCACCGACTAATGATGCTATTAAAGCTGGAAAATACAACGACATAATTACCGTCACCGGATCATCAAACGATGACCAGGCTGCGAGGATAGTTTTAGCTCGTTTTGACAAGCGTGAACTATCCAACAGTGCCACGGTAGACAGCGGATCAATTTGTGCCACGATAATGCCGAGTATAAAACCAAACGGATTTTTTAAGATAAATGCCATCACGCACCCGATAATAAGCGCTTTTGCAAAAACGCCGACTGTAACGGCAGTAAGTATAAGACGCAAGTTACGTCGTGCTTCGGAGATAGAAATGCCAAAAGTGCTGCTATACAAGCCTATCGCGAGTAATGTTGTTGCAGTGAGCAGTAAATACCACTGCGTATTTTGCACTCCCCTAAAATCAAAGATAAGCGATAGCACCACACCACCAATAATAAAAATATAAAGCATGCCTTATTATACACCTCGAGAATATAGCAAAAGTTTCATGCTCTGAAACTTAAATTATTACTATTTTTCAAACGAGTCTAAGATAAATATATCATTTTCCACCACCATCCGAACATTGTAAAATTCAGCATTCTTTCTTGGATTGAGAATTATTTGTTTGATCATTTCATAGTCTGAAGGAGTATTATAAATGACTAAATTCAAGTTTCCAATATATTGATTTATTATGGAACTATATTTGTGGAGTGAGGGCGTTTTCTAAAGTGGCAAGTGCTCCATGCACCTGTTCGGTTCTGGAGAGAAACACTACTTGAACATCATTTAGAGATGTAACTTGACCGTCTCCTGTAATAACTTCAAGTGTTCTACTGCGTGGTCTAAGACTTCCAACTACATGAGGTTCGTCATGGGCTCTTATTGTGATGTCTGTGGATGCACCATTTTCTCCAGGAATTTTTCGTGAATGTATTGAACCAACCCCATCGAGTGTCGATATATCTTCACCATGAAAAGTTACAGCATTCCATAACAGGTCAAAACGGTTTCTTGATGATGGTTCTCTGTCAGTCATAAAGGGCATTATGTATCCAGCCAATATGCCAGGTAGGTTAGTGGACATTTGCAGTGAGGATTGCCGGGGATAATTGTCCAGTAAGAAGACCATTGAGCGTTTGAAATACGTCTCGTCCTTGTTTCTGGGCAGTTTGAATAACTGAAAGATGT
>JBBSGT010000012.1:0-39088 GCA_038253825.1 Candidatus Levyibacteriota bacterium | reverse complement strand
ATGAATTCACACAAATTGCTACTAATTTTTCAGCTCATTAAGCGTCTTTTTCCTATTTTGTATCAATGGTTCCACCCCACTCAACTGAAACAAAGCCGGCCCGCTGAGGTTTGGCAGGTAGGTGCAATACTGAACCATACGTAGCTGAGCTTACCGGCTTGAAGTAGGCAATAAAGGCAATCTGCGTATCAGGCTTGGGAGAAATAGTCACCTTATCTACCTGTGCTTTTGCAGATGTGTCCAGCAGTGAGAAATAGATATAAGAGGAAGGGAGGTTTTGTAGTTTCGGCAGCCAGAAATCTAAGAATTCACGTTTTTCGTTCTTTACCAAACCAAGCTGATCAAGAATCGAGCTTAACTTTGCTGGCAGTTGTTCTTTGGCAATAATTATTCCTTTATCAGGTTTCTGCAAATCTGTCACAGATGATTCATAAAAAAGTTCAGAATACTGTTTGCCGTTATAGGTAATGTTTCCATTTGGATAGGCAAGGACATTTTGCCATCCGCCTTGGGGATAGTGAGGATCTGATACCACAATAGTACCGCTTGTGACAACTTGTACATTAACAGAGGTAGGCGTGGTGGGATAAAGATAAATAACCGGTTTTGCAACGCAGTATCGTCCGTCTGCCGGTGCAATATTCGTTCCACAAGGGTTCTGTCCTGCTGAAAAGCCATCAGGTGCATCTCCTTTAGGAATGGTAAATGGTGTGCCGTCTGGATTGGTGGCTACTCCACCTTTACAGATAACTGTTAAATCCATACATGTACATTTATCAGTGACCAATACCCCATTATCATCCTCAGGTCCACAGCTTTCGTTTGTCGTTGTGGTGATGATTGTGGTTGTTGGCGTTATTTTCGGCGCTGGGACAGTAGGCGTAATCGTTGTATAGCCAAAGGTTTCAAGTTGCAGATTCGGTTTATTGTATTCAGGGGTAGGTGTGACGATTTGTACTTGTTGCGTCCCACGGCTATTGGTATTGGGCACAACCCCACCGACAGTGACAGCTCCTACTCCTACCATCATTGTGACCACCCCAACGACGAATAAACTACCAACACTCCCAAGCTGAAATTTTTTCTTGGCCACTTTCTTTTTTTTGACCGGTAGAGTCTTTTTGCGCAGTGTCTTTTTAGGCATATAACTATATTAAAGTTAAATGAAACAGTTTGTCAACGCGGAACAGTTCTGAAGACACCCACTTTAGTAAGCTCCGAGCTAAAAGAGCACGAAGGGGAGAACAAAAGACAACACTGCTTTCAACAGGAGGAATCTATTCTGCTCTTCACATTGTTGTTTACTTTGGTCCAGCGGGTTCACAAAGACCACTTGCATTACAGTGACCACTGTTACACGAAGAACCATCGCCAGCAACGCAACGACTCCCATCTACTGTACCTTTATTATTTGGGGCAATATCTCCTCCACATACCGCACTTGCAGAAAGATAAGGCAAATCGACAGCAGTACATTTTTGATTATCAGCTCCTACATATGTTCCCACTCCTACGCTATTGTTACCACCATAAACTGCCCCACATGTGCCAGCTGCAGGATTATATGCTAAACCGCTATCAAAACATTTTTGTTTATCAGTTCCTATGGTTGCTCCAACTTCTACTTTATTATTACCACCTGCACTTCCCCCACATGTGCCAGCTACAGGGTCATAGGTTAGACCGCTATCAAAACATTTTTGATTATCAGTTCCTACATATGTTCCATTTCCTATGTTGGTAGGACCACAAGAATTACCTGTACAAACTCCCGGTCCTATTCCATTGCCTGTTTTTGGTCCATTTACTGTATTTTGTGCATTGTTGCTGTTATTACCTACTCCCAATGCTGGTTGTGGGCCGCCGTTCCCTCCAGTTCCTTTCAGGTTGTCGGGGACAGTATCGTTATAAGACTTACCACAGGTATTACTAGCGAGAGAGGCATTTGCCGCAGCTGTGCTGTTGGCACAAACAGTACCTGCTCCATCTTTTAGTGTTGTTTGACCATTGGGTGTTACCTGTTGAGACCATACGGTACATTGTTGACTGCAACAACCTTCTCTTAGTGTAAGTGAGTTGGCACAACAAGAAGCTTGGGCTACCCCTGCTGGATCATCAGTCGGATTTTCATCCATACGTCCCGAAGCACATGAAGGATTATAACCATAGTCACCTGCCTGTGATGTTTTAGGATTAGTTAAACTTGTATTTGGATTTGTTGGGTCAACCAATCTCCCTGCAGAAGGGTCGGGCGGGAGAGTGTTTTTTTCAAGTCCACATGCTGGTTGACCACTAGTCCCACATGCCGGTGGAGGCCCTGGAGCAGGAGCTGGTGGAGCAGGTGGTGCTGCTGGTGGAGCTGGTGGAGGAGGTGCTGCAACAGCCGCAGGAGGTGGCGCCGCGGCAGTATCTGCTGGGGTCTTAAGAGGGGTTCCATTAGCATCAGGTGCGGTCAATGTAGAATCAGTTGGTGGTTTTATATCTACCGCGCCACTTGCACCACCTGGACCTGGCAATCCCATTGCTATGCTTGTACTTGCTCCGGCTACTGCTGTTTTTTCGTTCGCTAGCGAAATATTTGGCGATTTCAGTCGCACTGCAGTTTTGGGATACTTGCCTGAATATTGAAATTTCAATTGATCAGGATGCGCAACGTAGATCGCGTTTGGATTATGAAGTGGTATTGGCTTACCCGTCCTGGTATCAATAAAAAGATACTTCGGAGGACATATAGACGAGCCGACTGTTTTTGCGCAAAATTGCTCACAAGCATCCGAGTCAGGATATACTTTGCAAAGTTCTTCAAGCATATCCTGTTCTGTTTTGGCTAGATAGACGCGTGTGTCACATTGCCATCCTGGTGTTTCCTGGCTGACATTTGGTTGTGTGCAGTTATTCCCTTTGAATATTTCGCAATACTCCCGGCTTGTACAGAGCTTGCTCGTTGCATTCGTACTGCAATACTCTTTTAAATTGGTTTTATCTTTCTCAGTCAATTCTTGGGCTCGAAGAGCAGTACAGGTTGCGTTGACTGTGAGCGTTTTTTTCTTATCGTCAGAGACAAGTGATTGTCCATCCGAATCAGTGATATTTGGACTAACAGACCATTGTCCGGCAGGATCTGGACCATCGAAGATATACGACGCGTCTTTAATAGTTGTGTCTTTTTGCGGTTCGAGATTTAACTGGCCACTTTTTGGAAGAAATTGTACCACATGTTTTCCATCTGCCGCGTTGGCAATAATCCCGATATTTGCGATTTGTATTGGCAGGTCGCCGACATTTGCAAATTTTATTGATCCTTTCACCCTGTCACCATAATAGACTGTCTGATTATCAAGAGGCCTATCATGGAGTGTTAGATCCTTGGTCCATGAGAAACTTCCCAACCGTGAGCCACAATTGATAGTATTCGCTTCTCCCATATGAATACAACCATAAAATGGAGGGTTTGACTCAGTTTTTGTAGCCGCATACTGCTGTAGTCGTTGCACCTGTGATAAGGCAAAAATTGTCAAAGCTAAACATGGGATTAGGATAGCAAATAAAAGTACTGGTTTTATTTTTTTTTGTTTGATAGAAATGCGCATATTTTCTTTATTGTTTTCTCTATTCTCCTACCAGACTTGGTGGCAAGAGATAGTTCGTGACGATGTGAATAATACCGTTTTTGGACATAACATCATAGTTTTGGATATATGAATATCCGTTGAGCACCAAGTAGCCGCCTTTTTTTGTAAATTTCAAATTTTCTCCCTCAACAGTCTTCAATGTCATACCATCTCTGAGATCAGAGTAACGATAGAGGCCATTCACTACATGGTAGAGCAATACCTGTCTGATGTAGGGACTATTTTCATTTTTTGAAAGTAAGCTTCGGGTTGTAATCGGTAGATTGCGATATGCTTTATCTGTCGGTACAAAAACAGTATACGGTCCCTTTCCATGCAGAAAAGTAGTATAGCCAAGATTGTAGAGTGAGGTAGCAAATATCTTATTGCCCGGACTACTGACGATGTTGTCTGCTACATCCCAGACAGGTCTCATATTTAATACTTTATCAACTGTATAGGTTGGCTTGAAGATGAACCAGATACTAGCTGATGCAATAATGACAATAATCCCACAAATAAGAAGAGCTTGCTTACTTAATTTTATCTTCATATATAAATATTATAGGTGTGAAAAGTATATGTCAATATGAATGATGCCAGTTCCACGCTCCTCAAACACTGGTATTGACAAGAGTTAGAAAACGCATTAGGCTTAAAAGAGATATGATGAACTTGACGAGGAAACAGATGTTTTTGATTTTGGGCGGGGCTGTCGCCTTATTAATCATATTTTCCTTGACGCTTGCATTTCAACAAAATTCCCAACAACCATCGACCAAAATTACTGCAGGTGTAACGCCTGGACAAACTAATTCCAATCAGGCAAATGGATCAGGAGGTACCGGAAATCAGAATAGTGATTCCTCTCCATCGACAAATGGTCCTACAGCAACACCCATACCTGAGCAAGTAAATACAAGCGCTGTAAGTACAACCCAGGCATTTTATGATTCCTTTGCCAAAGGAAACCCAATAGCAAATGGAGCATTCAAAACAAACCAGTACTTATCAGATAACTTTAAAAATATTATCAATATTTCATATAAAAATGGTAATAGACCGGTATTTTGTGCAGTAAATCATAAGCCACAAGTAACTGTGGGGAAAGAGCAGCAATTATATTATGATAATGGCTACATTACAGAAGAAACGATTAGCGATGCAGTAACAGGTCAGGATCTATATCTGGTTATGTTGCAGAGTAACAATGATCAATGGCATATTTTTGATGTGACTTGCCTCTAAAATAATCCTAGGAAGAGAGTAAGCCAGATTTTGTTCATGACTACAATTTTTCTCAATGATGATATGATGTCATCAAGCCCGCCTTAACGGCGAAGTGCCTTCACTTTGATGCTTCCACGTGACAGTTTGTTCCGGTGAACCGGAGATTTCGCATCGATCGGAAGTTGCAGGAGGTAGGATTGCCCGTTTCAGTCTCACTCGTTTCTGTTGCTCTCACATGATGTCAATTCATCACATGTTCCAAACTCCGTTTTGTGAGCAAAAAGTTTGGACACTAGCGCTTACGCGTCAGAGCTTACGCTCCGTCCCCTCACGTACCCTGTCTGGACTTTCCTTACTATATAAAAATATAGCATAGCAGTCCTTCTTCCTAGGATAGAGTTATTTTAACCTATAGCAATTTTAAATGCAAGCAACTATATTTTTTGGGCCTGGCAGAGCATCATATATTCGCAGGATTTACACATGATACTATGGGAACACGCAAAACTACTTTTTTGTATCTCATCAAGAATTTTCAGAATATTCGCTTTTGCTGCCTCCAGATCTTCTCGTGTTCGAGTCGTAGAGAATTTTTTTTCTTCTTCCAGATAGTAAAGTGTGAGGACAATTTCTTCAGGTGCTTTCCCCAAAATATCGTCTTTGATTTCTGTTGCGGCAAGAGCATACAATGAAAGCTGCAAATCTTCTCGAACTTTTTTCACAGTTGGAACATTTCTCCCTGTCTTATAATCAATAATCTCAATTTTCCCATCCGCTAAACGATCTATGCGATCCATTTTGCCTCCGACTTTTAATCCCTGCAGCCAGAAGTTAAAGGGCAGTTCAAGTGCCAGTGTAGCCGGTGGATGAGCAATGCCATCTACTGCAATTTGCTTAAGCATTTCCTCGGCTTGTTTGTATGTCTGTTGTTCGTGTAACTTTCCACTATAACCTTGGTTAATCCAATTTTTCTGCAACATGATGCTCATGCTTTCATCTGTCACATTTTCTTTTTGCCCTAAAGCCTGGAAAAAATCCCGCAGAGTATTATGCACACTGATACCATAACTAAGTGCAGGAGAAGGTGGAGAGGGGAGATTCATAAGATAGCGAAGCTTGTAATGCAGTGGGCACATTTGAAAGGTTTGCATCTGAGAATAAGAAATGTAGTTGATCTCAATTTCTGGTTGCGCCTCAATAGATTCCGGTTCAGGTTTGGCAATATTACTATTTAAAATCTCCAGCAAAGAAAGCTGTTGGACCGCAGGTTCTGTCGTATGTTTTTTCATCAGCGCTTGGACTGCTTCTTCACCAATTGTTTCGCCCACAAACGGAGAAATCTTTCGTTCACGCTTGCCTTCGTTATAAAATCGCGCCGCTGTCAAAAACAGCTTTTCCTTCGCACGAGTAATTGCGACATAAAAGAGCCGACGTTCTTCTTGCAAACCTTCTTCTCCTTCAGGCAGTGTTTCTCTGATAAGCTTGGTCGGAACTGGAATTTGTTCTTTTCTGTCCCGACTTGGGAAGCGTTGTGTGACAAGATTTACTACAAAGACGACAGGGAATTCCAGTCCCTTACTCGAGTGAATTGTTAAAATATTTACCGCGTTATTACGCGTCCAATCTACTTCTGCAGCTTGTGGGCTCTCACCTAGTTCCATTGCCAAATCAAGCCAATCAACCACAGCAAAGACAGACGCATCCGTTCTATTGGCAGCAAATCCTTGCATCTTTTCAAAGAACTTGGCTATGTTTTGTGCTTCTTTTTCAGTCTTGGCTGAGCCAGGATCGAGATAATGACCTAAGAGTCCTGAATCTTCAAAAAAGTAGTAGAGAATTTGTCCAGCTTGTTCATGTGGTACTTTTTCCAAATGACGTTTGATCATCTCTGTGATACGTTTCACTTTGGGTTTTCCATCATCAGTAAGCGATAATTTCTCAACTTGCTCCATTGCTTCAAAAAGAGTGAAATTACTTCGTTTGGCAACATTAAGAAGTGACGCGACATCTCGTGCCTGCAGAGCAAAAATCGGCATCGTGACAATGCGATAGAGAGACGCAGTATCATCAAAATCTGCGAGCACATGTAGATACGCGATAAGGTCTTTAATTTCGTTTTGTTGGAAGAGATGACCTGGCCCTAAGAATTGATAAGGTATACTCACTCGTTCAAGCGCTCGTTGAAATGGTACTGCATGATCATTAGCGCGCACGAGAATGGCATAGTTATTGTACGGTCTTTTGTTTTTCTTAATATCAGCTTGGATTGCTTTTGCAACTTCTTCAGCTTCATCTTCACCGCGATTGGCAAAGATAAACCCAACATCCTCCCCATGGATTTCACGTATGCCGGTAAGCTGTTTATTAATCTTCTCTTTCACTTCCAAACGGTCCGGGTTGTTATGTTGGATAAGTTGATATGCCCCGTCAAGAATATTTTGACTTGAACGATAATTTTTGGTTAATGCGATTATTTTGGCCTTAGGAAAATGCGTCCGAAATTGCATCATGTTTGCAATGGCAGCGCCCCTCCATCTGTAGATACTTTGGTCATCGTCCCCTACCACCGTAATATTTTTTCTTTCCCCTGCTAAAAGAATTGCCATTTCATTTTGGGCATAATTAGTGTCTTGGAATTCATCCACAAAAACATACTGAAATTGCTGTTGGTAGCGTTTGAGTATAGATGGTCGATCACGGAAAAGTTTGAGCGTGTTACTAATAAGATCCGAATAATCCATCACCCCTTCTTTGGCTTTCAAATCTTCATAAACTTTAAAAGCGTTTGCTAACTCCTGGATTCGTTTGATTTCGTCTGGTTCAGGGATTTGGGACTCTGGATTTGAAGCGAGGTCTGGATTCTGCATCTTTTCAGCGTAGGTTAAATATTGCTCAGGTGTAATATCATCATCTCTGAGCCGGCTGAAATGTGTCAGCATTCCTTGGAGAAATTTCATTGGATTACCTAACGGGCGATAGTAGTCAAGATTAAATGCAAAAAGATGCTTTCGTAAGAACAATAAAGACTCCGCTTCTGTCATGAGCTGAAATCGAGGATTTAGCCCAATATTAACTGCCTCTTGCCTTAGGATTCGATCACAAAAGGCATGGAATGTTTCAATCCAAAGCGTTGTATAACCGTATGGCAAAATCTCATCAATTCGGGTTTCCATTTCTTGGGCTGCTTTTTCGGTGAACGTGAGTGCCAAGATATTTGACGGCGGAATTTTTTTATCGATTATCAGATGTTCAATTCTTTTTGTAACAACAGTTGTCTTTCCAGTTCCGGCACCGGCAATAATTAAGAGAGGGCCGTCACCGTGGGTAACTGCTTGGCGTTGTTCTTCATTGAGTGAACTGATTCCGGGCATGCAGGTATTTTAGCATATTTTAACGTGAGAGAATTAAGAATTCTCTTTAAGAAAGTTGTATACTTATGTCATGGAACAGGTTACTAATTTCCTTTTTGGCATTATTACATTTTTCGTAACAACAGTCTTTATAATCTTGGGGTTAATTATCGTGGCTTTTATTTTGCAAAAAGTTCTTGCAAAAATGCGTCATAAGAAAGCATTGGAGAAAAGCCAACAAAAAAATGATCGTGTCGTGTTGGCTATTAAAATTCCTCCCGGTAATGAGCAAAAAGAAAAAGCCATGGAAGCATTTCTCCATTCCCTCCATCGAGTTTTACCTTCAGGTACGATCTTCAGCTTAGAACTTGTTTCGATCGACCAATTCTTGCATTTTTATTTAATTATTGCAAAAAAGCATAGACATATTGCGCAGTCGCAGCTATATGCTCAGTATCCGGATGGTGAAATTGAAGAGGTAAAAGACTATTTTTCCCAGTGGAAAGAAAATACTGTATTTGCTGAGTTGGGATTTAAAAACGCGAGTATGTATCCGATTAGTACCTATGCAGATTTAGAAGATGATTTGCTCAAAAATCTTTCAGCTATTTTAGCAAAAACTGAGAGAGATGAAAAAGTGGTTATTCAGTTAGTACTAAAACGCATCAGTTCAAAATCTCTTGATCGAGGATTACACACTTTGTATAACCAATATATGACAAAAGCGGATGATAGTCCTGCGACTCGGAAAATCGGAAGTGAACTGTATTTGGGCAAGCTTCGTGTTGCCTATACAGCACAGACGAAAGCAATTGCTGATTCTAAACTCCATACAATTCTTAGTATTTATAAAAGTGTGAAGGGACCACATAATAAATTGGTTAAAAAATCACCGCTTTTTGCGCAAAGCCCTGCAAAAGAATTTGAGGCTCGTTTATTTGAAAAAGGGGAATTATGGTCCATTCCGGAAGTTGCAACAATTTACCACTTTCCTTATAAAGGAACTGTCGTTTCAAATGTTGTTCATACAACATCCAAACGTGCACCTGCTCCTGATATCTTGCCAACTGAAGGAAGTGTTGATCCTCAGGAGGTGTCTTTTATTGGTAAGACAAATTACCGCAGTGAACATAAAGTATTTGGTTTAAAGCGCTTTGACCGTCGCCGTCATCTCTATGTTGTGGGAAAGACCGGAAGTGGAAAAAGTAAACTTCTGGAATTACTTCTGAAAGCAGATCTCGAAAGCGGAAATGGTTGTTGTCTGATTGATCCGCATGGAGATTTAGCAACCGAAATCCTCAAATATGTTCCCAAAAATCGAATTCAAGATGTGGTTTATGTTAATCCGACCGATCGGAATTTCCCTATTGGCTTTAATCCTCTTGAACCGGTCGAGGATTATGAAATGCGACAGCATTTATCAACGTTTTTCATCGCAATATTTAAAAAATTATTTGCCGGAAATTGGAACCCGAGGATGGAAAATCTTATTCGCTATATTACTTTAGCACTCCTTGAAACCCCTGATTCCAATGTCCTTGGTATTTCCCGGATAATCTCAGATACTCGTTATCGACAACGAGTGATTAAACAAATTCAAGATCCGGTTGTAAAAGGATTTTGGACAAATGATTTTAAGCCTTCAGATGCTCAATATGCTAATGAAGCAATTGTTCCTCTCATGAATAAAGTAGGACAATTTATTTCCAATCCTTTGATCCGAAACCTTATTGGACAGAAAAAGAATGTCTTACATTTTGACGATTTTATGAATGAAGGAAAAATTGTCATTATCAATTTATCAAAGGGAAAACTTGGGGAAGAAAATACGGCGTTACTCGGCTCAATGTTCATAACCAAAATTCAGCAGGCAGCGCTGGCTCGAGCTAATATTCCTGAAGCAGAAAGACGGGATTTCTATTTTTATGTCGATGAATTCCAAAATTTTGCGACCGAAGCATTTTCAAGTATTCTTTCGGAAGCAAGAAAGTATCGTCTTAGTCTCACCATTGCTCACCAATATATTGCGCAATTACCACAGGACGTCAGAGCTACAACGTTTGGTAATGTAGGGACAATGATTGTCTTCAGTATCGGTGGCGATGATGCAGCATATCTTGGCAAAGAATTTTCTCCCACCTTTACGCCCGATGATATGACTACATTAAACACCCGAGAAATGTATATTAAAATGTCAATCGACGGAAAAGCAACGCCACCATTTTCAGCAACCACACTAACGGTCGTGCAGCCACAACATGATTACTCAGAAGAGATTATCAATTCCTCACGTATGAAATATGCTCAAAGTAGAGCTTCTGTTGAAAATGAAATTGCAAGGTGGAGTGATAGTACAAATGCGATAGAGAGCAAAACAGATGATGAATTTCCGGAGCCAATAATTTAGAACTGCAGCTCTGTCCAACCTGGATTTTTAGTGTCCTCTGATTTTCCATCCTTCTCGCATCTTATCCACCAAGTCAGTCTCGATTGTTTTTGTAAGTATTTCTTCATGGTTGTGTCTAAGAATTTTTGTGAGTCCTGAAAATGGTTCGCAAATTTGCGTATAACCGAGTAGAGTATCTTTTCTTTGTGGTGTTTGGTACTATTCGGCAGCGTTGCAAAAGACAAAAAACACCTCATTTTCCAAGGCTCTTGCTGGGACAAGGTATTTAATCATTTGTAATTCATCAATGTGGTGAAAAGAGAGTGAAGTAGGATACGTTGTTGAGAATTTACCCCAGAAAGCCGGTGAAAAAATAATTTTTGCGCCTAAATTGGCAGTAATCTGAGTAGCTTCAGGATACAAAATATCTCGACAGATTTGGACACCGATTCTACCGAATTCTGTATCAATTATCTGATGCGATTCACCCGGTATCCTCTCTTTCTCCGTGGAGGGAACCAAGTGCCTTTTTGCATAACGGCCAATTATGGTACCAGTCGGATTAAAGATATAGCTAACGTTATGAAGATGTTTTGTATCTCGTTCTTTGATTTCTTCAATGACAGTACCAGCGATACAGTAGATGCCATACTGTTTAGTCAATCGGGCTGTGTGGTTTTTCATAAAGTCCGCTACTTCATTTGTTCTTTTTTCTTGATATTCTACTCCTGCCCAGCATTCTTCAGGAAGACAGAGAAAGTTGCATCTCTTTTTGGAAGCATGCATAAAGGCTGCTTTGATTTTTTCAAGATTGGCGGATAAATCAAAAGGAGTTATAGCAATTTGCGCTGCCGCGATTTTGACTTTCATTTAGGTCAGTATAGCAATAGTTGATTAAAAATGTAATTCATTCCACCCAAGATTTTTTGATTTTAGTTCTTCGAGGATGTGTTTGCTTATCCGCTCATAGTCTTCTTTACTCAGTTGTCTGTTGAGTATGCAATATTGTTTGTTGTTGAGTGAAACACAGCCAATACAATCCTTAACATTTCTGCAGTTGAAGATATATGAACTGTCATGAGCATTGCCAGAAAGCACAGAAAAATTGCAATTGAAGAGCTTGATTGCATCCACGGCTTGATACGATAATTCATTATGATAAGATGAAGAGCTATCATAGCAGGAAGTAGTATGATGACTGTCATAAAGGTACCCACTTGCCTCATTATGAGCGCTATCAAAGCACATATAGCAGTTTTTATTATAGTGGCTATAATTACCATAGGCTGAATTTTCGTTATGGGCTTCATGCGTTTGGGTTAATGGATAGCGATTCTTTAATTCATCAACAACTGCTAATATTTTTTCAGGAGGCCATTTTTTATATTCAGCTACTTTTCTTTTATATTCCTCTTCAGTCAATTGTCGATTAAAAATACAAAATGACTTATTTTGTAAGTTAACGCAACCAAAGATATCATGACAGTTAATACAATTAGTAGAAAATGAAGCGTCACGCAGACTTATACAGTATTCAAGATAATCACTATTAAAACACTTAAAAGGATCGACACTTTCATAGCAGAGTTCAGACTCTACTACATAATCACAATCAATACAGTTTTTGGCAATGTATGAGTCATAGAGATACATACAGTCTGAAGAGTTAGCGCAGTCAAAAGCAATGTACATATTTTTACAGTATGCCAGATGCTCACCATACTCACTATTTTCTGACTCTGAAATATCAGGGGGGACTTTAGGATAACGGGAAAGCAGGTTGTTTAATTCAGAATAGAATGTATCGGCTGTCATGATTAGGCTTCTGGTAATGGGTCAGCTATTATTGGATCATTATCGAGAAAGTATTGATCATAATCTTGTTTGCAGAGAATTTGATTTTTTACAGTTTTGGGATCATACGAGACAATAATATCTTTATCGCATTTACTGCATTTTGCTCGATACAATGCTCTTTCTCCACGGAGTTTAAGTCTTCTAGTTTGACGGCACGTGGGACAACTAGTGGGTAATGCGAGTCCTTTCTCCTGCAAGAATTGCTGTTCTTTATCAATGACCAAAAACTGTTTGCCACAAGTGGAACAGGTTTGCGTGATATTCACCATAAGAGTAGTATAGGGTATTTAAGATAGCTATTCAATGAGAATATTCTATTTTTATATAGTTTCTTGACAATAATTTACTCTTTGCTCTACACTCTTCATTAGTATGTCAGAAGATTCTCGTGAATATCTACCACATCCATTCGATAGAGAAGTACAACTCAGTGAGCAAACTTTTACAAGCATTACTCGACGACTCGCTGATCTTGCAAGAGGTCCAATGCAGAGAGTGATAAAAGCAGATCAAATGGGAATGTTTCGAGAAGCAATCTGGGAGGGAAGGCTGGAGGAGGGAGATATTGTAGGTCGAGAAAGTGATATTCCATTTAGAACAGATGAAGAATTATATGGCAATTTAAATATAAGAACCTATGGAGAGGTTGTTGGAGTTGCTCTCCCGTTTTCTGATATGCTTGGTGATAGAGCGAATATACAAGCTGATGTTTTTATAAAGACTGAACCATTGGAAGTAATTCCTGAAGGGCTAAATTATTATCAAGTGGGAGGGTTAGCAAAAAATAAATTTACTGACCTTCGGCGTGCTCCGTATTCGATCAGTTATATGCCTCCAATTACACGCGATCAACTTGATGATATCATGAGCGCTTTTCAAAGGATAGGGCTAAATGAAGGGCCAAATGTACAGTATTCGCCAGAGGCTAATCAGGGTCGCTATAAAGATGGCATTTTAAATGAAACGCAAGCTCAAAATTTTCTTAGATTTTTAGAAGGTGTGCTATAGTTTTTAAATGAAAATTGCAGCAAAAATGTTTAGTTTAATATTTATAAAAAAAGAACAGCTCACGGCAAAGATTGCAGCATTCTATTTTGCCAAGCCGAAAGGTTTCCTATTTCTACCTGGGCAATATTTGCAGATGACATTGCCACATGATTCGGCTGATGAGCGGGGATCCAATCGTTTTTTTACTATTTCTTCAGCTCCAGAGGAAGAATATATTATGATAACGACGCGAAAAGGGAAAAGTACATTTAAACAAACATTATTCCAACATAAGAAGGGTGCTGAAATTAATTGTTTTGGCCCAATGGGGACGTTTGTTCTGGACGAAGCATCCCTTAAAATTTAACTTCCGGATGAGAAATAGTGTGAGGCCAAAGTTTGGTATCACCATGGGCAATACCTTCTGTTGTCACCAATAACCCATTATGTTTTAATGCTCCATTACCACTACGGAGAGCTTTTTGATAGGTATGTCTAGCAAACTGTTTGATTTGATAATTTTCAGGCTCTTCTTTCATGCCTGAATAATGCTTCTGAATCGCTTCTTTCGTCATCCATATCTCGTGATTTGGTGCTTTATTTCCATCAGCATCATAACGAGAAACAGCAATTTTATAAACATTTCCTTTTGGAGTTACTTTGATGGGACGACTCATCATTGGAATTATCGGACGTGGTGCAAGTGCTGCAAAGTTCATAATGTTATTGTAAATCTATCAGGCTCTTAGTGCAAGCGCTATACTTCGAGTTGTTCTTGCGCGGCTTCTTTCTGGACTGATTTATTCAGATATTTCACACTGGAGAGTTTTTGTCCAAATCCTAAGAAACCCTTAGTAACATTCATATATTGATTTGATGCATTGCCAAGATGCTTGCCGAGTGTATCAAGTGAGTCATTCACTTTGTCATAGTCGATTTGCAGACTTCGCAACAACCGCAATACTTCTCGTGACTGTTCTTCAATTTTATGTCCCTCGTAGGAGAGGAGAATTGTCTGCAAATGTGCATAGAGCGTGGTCGGAGAGACAATATAGACCCGTTGCGTTCTTGCATATTCAACTAATTCATCCATTACAACAATTTCATAAAAGACAGATTCAGACGGTACATACATCAGTGCAAAATCCATGGTGCCTTCGTCAGGGAGAATATATTTCTTGGCAATTGCGTCGATATGCTTTTTGATGTCTCGCGTGAAATCCTTTCTCAAGAGTTTAATTTCTGCCTCATCTCGGGATTTGGACAATTTCTGGAAATTTTCCATCGGAAATTTGGCATCAATTGGGAGGATACCCGCGTCGGTCTTGATAGCCGCATCAACTTTTTCGCCTGACCGAAAAGCATACTGCAAGTGAAAACTATTCTTGGGAAAAATCTGGGTAATAAGATCGGTGAGAACTTGTTCACCGATATTACCTCGCAATTTGGGGCTTTTCAAAAAGTCTTGCAGTTCACGCATGTTGCGGCCGATTTCACTCATTTGGCCTACTTCCTTCCCGACGTCCCTGATGACTTCAGCGGCCTTATCAAGTCGTTGATTCAATTGTTTTGAATTTTCCTGGAGCGTGCGTACCATCGTCGTTGAATTATGCTGCATAGATTCGTTGAGGGTTTTATTGGTCGTCTCAAGTGACTGCTGCATTGTCTGGAGCCATGCGATGAGGTTTTGATCTGTATCTTTTTTCTTCACCTCAGAGAGTTTTTTATTGAGAAAGAAAAACATCCCGGCAAATCCAAGAATGATAACGATAAGGATAACGGACAGATTTTCCATAAGCGTATTGTATCACGTTCAGCCTAATCTCTTACAGGCAGGTGCGTGTACTTTATGCAAACTCTTGCTATAATAACCCCATGCAGAAAGCACATAAAGCAATTGTGAATTTTCTTTTTGAAGTTGGAATTCTTTCAAAAACTCCTCGAAGCGGTTTCCATTTTCTCGGTAGCGGTAAACAATCAGTTTCTGAACACATTAATAGAGTGACGTATATTGGGTACGTTCTTTCATCACTTGAAGAAGATATCGATGCAGCTAAGGTAATGAAAATGTGTCTCATGCATGATTTGGCAGAAGCACGGACAAGTGATCTAAACTATGTCCACCAAAAATATACTAATTCCGATGAACATAAAGCGATCAAAGATCTCTCAGAGACATTACCGTTTGGGCATGATATTGTGGAAACGCTTATCGAATTTGCCGAAAAGAAAACCAAAGAAGCGCAGCTCGCAAAAGACGCCGATCAACTTGAATGGTTATTATCGCTCAAAGAAGAGGTAGATATAGGCAATAAACGAGCCGAAACATTTATACCCTCTACCATCAAACGACTACAAACTAAAGTCGCCAAGGACTTGGCAAAAGTTATTGTTTCCACAAATTCTGATGACTGGTGGTTTGCGCAGAAAGATGACGCATGGTGGATAAACAGAAATAAAGAAGCGATGAAGAAACGCTTTTAATCCTCTTATGGCCTCATGCCTGCATAGGCATAGTAGGGGCCTGATGCTTCAATACAAACATACGGTGTATTATCCCGCATATTGGCTGCATGTTCGGCGGACTGCGCCCAGAGATCGACGACTTCTTTATAGTCAGGTGCTTCTGCGATATTTTCTGTGGCTCGAGCCCACTTGTCATAGGGGAGTGTATGCTTACTCACTCGCGATTTAAATCCATCGTGGCTGAAGCGCTTGGCTATTTCTTGCGCACGAATGGTGGCAAAAGCACATGCCTGTGCACTTGATTGTACGGGAGGGAGACCATATCTTGAACGGTATTCATTGACTTTGGTGAGTAAGAAGTGAGAAATCTCGGAATCTTTTTGCGAAACAGGAAGAGCGGTTGGGGTAGCTGTCGGCTGTGTCGGTTGCGGGGTAGGTTGTATTGTCGTACCAAGGACATCTTTGGATGGAGTTGTAAGATAGGTCAACTCAATAACTGCATGTTTTATATAATCAAGATAAGAAAACGTCAAAGGTTTTTCTTGTGCAAAAGCTTTGGCAGAAAAGGAAAAAATAAGAAGAAAGGTGAAGAGAAAGAGAACGGTGAATAATACGGTCCTTGCCATGATTTATTCTAATATAGCATATTTTGAGGGGGTTTGTGGTATTAAAAATATAGCTCCGGATCAGCAGTAATTTCAGACCACGGAACAGGTTTGAAGTTAAAATATGCCGCAGACGCGATCATAGCAGCGTTGTCGGTACAAAGGTACTTTGGAGGCACTGAAAATTTAATTGGCAATTTTTTCTCTTGCAATGTTTTCTGAAATGTCTCTCGGAGCAATATATCTGCTGCGACACCCCCAGATATCATAATTGAAGAAACATCATACTGCTGTGCAGCTCGCAATGTTTTTCTAACTAAGACGGTAATAATTGCTTTTTGCAAAGAAGCGCATAGGTCATAGACAAGTTGTTTTTCTTTTTCAGATAAATCATTTTCCATAACAATTTCTTGCCAGCCTATTTTTTCATGAGCGTGTGCATTTCTTAGCACTGGAAAAAGTTTTTTTGTTTGGTTAAGAAATGCGGTTTTTAATCCGGAAAAAGAAAATTCATAGTCATGACTACCGAGCATTGGTCGGGGGAAATCAAACGCATCCGAGTTTCCTTTTTCGGCCAATTTTGAGATCTTGGGGCCTCCTGGATAATTATAACCGAGTAACCGTGCGCATTTATCATAACATTCGCCAGCTGCATCATCACGAGTTCCCCCGAGCAATTGTAAATCTCCATGTCCTTTTATTAATAAGAGGTCAGTATGCCCTCCCGAAACAACAAGTCCCAATGCCGGAAATTCTATAGAATCATTGTCGATAAAATTTGCATACAAATGGCCAACCATATGATTAACAGGAACTATGGGTTTGTTCAAGGTATATGCAAGGGTCTTTGCTGTTTCAACACCAACGAGCAATGATCCGATTAAGCCTGGACCATATGTCACGGCAAATGCGTCAATTGCATCAAGAGTCGTATTTGCTTCTTTCACAGCTTGCTTCAGAACGGGAAGCATATATTTAACTTGTTCACGTGCCGCCTGTTCAGGAATAATGCCGCCGGTTTTAGTATGTAATTCAAGGGAGCTCGCGATCACATTAGAAAGGAGATTAAGTTTAGTTCCTTCACCTTCAATGACAGCAGCAGCAGTTTCATCACAACTGGTTTCAATGCCGAGAATCGTCATATGCGAAGACATTATATCATTAAATAATTTTATACAGCCTCTCCCTATTTATACTCAAAAAGCGTATAATAAGTTGCATAGCACTTTAAATGAACGTAATAAAAAACTTCATAACTACCTCAGCTCTCGAATGGGCAAGAAAAGAGAAAGAAGATGGTAATTCTCTCGCTGGTTTTATCATCCGACATATGGAGGATGAGAATAAACTTCGTGATGCACAGCAAGAGGCACTAAAAGTATATTTATGGCTTAAATGTGAAACTGTAAATAATCCATTGGTTGATATATTTGAACAACACTATCCTGGAAGTGAAAAGTATTCGCTTGCATCACTTCTTCTTGATTTAGCTGATGAACTGCAATCTGAAAGTCTTAAAAGATATGCACGAACTGCAAAAGAGGAAGAGCTTAAAAAATTCTTTCTTGACATGGTTGGAGGTTACGATAACATTGCCACCTGGCTTTTCAGCCTCCCAATGGGCGCTGGAAAAACGTATGTCATGGCTGCAATGATCTATATTGATCTCTATTTCAATCTTACGTCAAACGATAAACGCTTCGCAAAAAATTTTCTCATCTTTGCTCCAAGCGGACTAAAAAGCTCAGTAATTCCAAGTCTTCGTACGATAGAACATTTTGATCCCACATGGATTCTTCCCCAGGATATTACCGAACAAATAAGAAAGCAATTAAAGTTCGTAGTTCTTGACGTTAATAAAACAGAAAAGAAAAGTAATCGTATAGAGAATCCAAATGCACGGAAAGTACAGGATTGTCTCAAAGAATTAGATCCCAGCGGTTATGTCTTCGTAACAAATGCTGAAAAAGTTATTTTGGATAGAATTATTGAAGATCCATATAAAGGAACGCTCTTTGAACAGAATGATGACGAAAAAAGCAAACAAGCAAACGAACTACGCCATCTCCTTGGAAAAGTTCCTTCATTGACCATTCTTATGGATGAAGTGCATCACAACCAAAAAGAAGAGAATAAGTTAAGGCTCGTTATTGATAAACATTTCACAAAAACAGCGGTTAGCATCATTGGCTTCACAGGGACCCCATATTACACCCGTAAAATTAAGATTGAGAATATTACGATAACACTTGATCAAATTCCAAATACTGTCTATCACTATGACCTTAAAAATGGGGTGCGAAACTTCCTCAAACAACCTGTAATCAAAAGTTTCACCAGTGATACTGATACGATTGTCAGAGCAAGTCTTGAGGATTTTTATGAAAGATATTATCAAGGTGAATATAAAGATGGCCGTAAACCAAAGCTGGCAATCTATTGTGCTGATATCGAAAGACTTGAAGAGAAAGTTTTACCAATCGTAACTAAGTTTTATCATGAGAAAGGATTAGATAATACGGAGATTCTTAAATATTATGGTTCCAATGTTAAATCAAAATCCGGCAAAAAATATACACTCGAGAAAGAGGCAGAAGTAGAATTTAACAAATTAGATACACCTTATTCAAAAAAGAGAATTATTCTCCTCTGCCAAATTGGCAAAGAAGGATGGGATTGTCAATCGCTTGCCGGTGTTGTGCTCTCAGGAGAAGGTGATAGTCCCAAAAATATGGTACTCCAAACATCTTGTCGCTGTCTGAGAGAAGTTGATGATGCACAAAAAGAAAAAGGACTTATTTATCTCAATCATGATAATTATAAGCATCTTGAGAAAGAACTCAAAGATTCTCACAACATTACCATTAAAGAGTTTGAGGAAGGAAAGGAAGATACGCAAAGATTATTGCGATTTGATCGAAGAGAACATCTCAAGTTACCTCCGATAACCTATAAACAATTTATGGTCGAGTATCAGTGCATTACTGAACAAATGACTGTGAACACGCATGAATTATTACAAACATTTATTGAAACCCTTAAAAGAAAAGAGCAACCTTTTTATAAACCACAAATTACCACAACCCGGACTGATTTTGAAGTCAGAGACGAATCCCACACATCAATTGAATCACTCAAATTTTACCCAACACCGTTTAGCTTTGCTCAATTCAACACGGCAATACTTCGTTCTTCATTTGGGGCACTAACAGCATCTGACATCAAAGAGTATACTGAACTTTTGGAAAGAGTGTATCGTGTCTTTACTCATTTTGGCAAATTTATTGATGGATTTGATTTATCACTGATTCTCTCAGCAATCCATCAGTCATTTATCCCAACTTCCTCCGTGACCGCTAAGGAAAAAATCGATAGTCGTACTGTTGAATGGTTGATAAGTGATATCAATAAAAATACATTGAGCGAGACTGCAAAGACGTATCCAGAGAATAGAGACTTTATTAACAAAATCAGCGAGTATGATAAGCAGCATATCGATCCTGATACGTTAACAGTTGATGAGGATGAAAAAATCAAGAAACTTGAGGAAACAAAACAATTGCTGAGTGGAGATCAGGCGCTTGTCAATAACTTAGAAGAGCAAATACAGAAAATGCAAAGGTCCAAACTT
This sequence comes from Candidatus Levyibacteriota bacterium, assembly GCA_038253825.1. Lineage (GTDB taxonomy): Bacteria > Patescibacteriota > Microgenomatia > Levybacterales > UBA12049 > JACDET01. The sequence continues at coordinate 18,965 of JBBSGT010000012.1, read as the reverse complement.
CCCATTAAGAACAAAGACAAATCCTTTCACTATATTCCCTATGACTTTACCTTAAGTGGTTTTGAGCGTGAAGTGTTGGAGAAAATTTTCCAACTGAAAGCATTCCAGGAACAAGATCTTGAAGTATACTTTAATGGCGATAGATTCCTATCAGAGTTTAAGATTAAAATTTACAAAAAGATTGGTAACTCATGGAAGCTTATTCAAAACAAATATACGCCTGATTTCTTAATCATTAAGCGTAATAAGAAAAATGAAATCGTTAAGACGCTTATTATTGAGACAAAAGGCGCACATCTTGCTCATGATTTTAGCGATATCCGAAACTTTATGCAGGGCAAATTCGTCGAGATAAACCCAGATAGATTTGGTTTTCTTTACTTGGAAGATGGCAAGGATTTTACCTATCAAGTAGAGCAGATCCATGATAAAATGCAAGAGTATTTTCTATAAATTATGGCAATAAAATATATCCCTTATACAACCGAGCCACTCAGAGGACAAGCAGTCTTACCATTTCTCAGATATCATTCGCAATTAACAACAAAGGATTTTGTGATAAAGGGTTTACCTTATTATGAGACGGAACTGGTCGAGAGAGTAAATGGTGGCGGAGATAATCTCGTTATTCACGGAGACTGCCTCAATGCGTGTGCATATTTAAAAGAAAAAGATATAAAAGTTGACCTCGTCTATATCGATCCCCCATTTGCTAGCGGTGCCAATTACGCAAAAAAGATTTATATCCGCAAAAATCCTAAATTGGTTGCCAAGCTTGAAAATGTAGAGGAAGAACTTAAGAATGAGAGAGCACAAGAAGGTATTGAGTTAGATAATGAATATCTTCAATCGATTGAAGAAACAATGTATGGAGATATCTGGCAAAAAGAAGATTATCTTAATTGGATGTATGAACGATTATTAGCTATAAAAGCAATTATGAATGAAAATGCTAGCATATGTGTACACCTTGATTGGCATATAGGCCACTATGTAAAGGTGCTTATGGATGAAATTTTCGGAGATGAAAATTTTGTAAGCGAGATTATATGGAAACGAACAAGTGCCCATAGTGATGCAAACAAAATCGGTATCAATCATGACAATATTCTCTTTTACACAAAGTCCCAAGATAGTATATGGAATCCTCTTTATCAGGATTATTCTGAAGAATATCTTGAACGTTTTAGTCATAGTGATCCTGAGGGTCGAAAATGGACTGATGGCCCTTTGACCGCTAAAGGTTTATCAGGAGGAGGATATACCTATGAATACAAAGGAATAAATGGATATTGGAGATGTCCTAAAGAAACTATGAAAAAGTTAGACGAGCAAAATAGATTGCATTTTACCAAAAACGGAGGAATTAGAGTTAAAAAATATTTAGATGAAGTTAAAGGTCTACAATTACAAACTATTTGGACTGATATTTATCCCACTAATTCTCAAGCTATCGAGCGAAGCTCCTATCCCACTCAAAAACCTGAAGCTTTACTGGAACGTATAATTAATGCAATATCTAATAAAGATATGCTTGTTGCTGATTTTTTTGGCGGTAGCGGTGCTACAGCTTTAGTCGCACAAAAACTTGGTAGGAAATTTATTACCGCTGATGTTGGCGTTAATAGTATTCAAACTATGCGTGATCGTTTAGACGAAGCTGGAGCAAAGTTTGATGTGCTCAAAATCAAAGATGGGATTGATCTCTTTCGCAATCCTGAACAGACGATGGAGAAATTGGCTACAGTAATTCCTGGCTTATCTACTCGACACGACTTTGGAAAATTCTGGTTTGGAGCGATTACAGAAGATGGAAAAGTATGTCCATGCTGGGTGCCAAATCTGCTGGATAAAAGCCAAGCAATCCTCAATGCAGCACTCTTTACCAAAATTCTCGATGAGACAGCCAAGCTAGAGACAGTCAGTAAAGTCGTCATTTGCAGTGTGGATAAAATTGAAGAGAAGGAAATTGATAAGATGATCGCGGATTTCGACCTACGAGATAACGAAGGCAAGAAGATCGAATTTGTCTTCAAAGATCTCAAAGAACTAACTGACTTACTCGTCTATCCAGACATTGTCCAGTATTCATTAGCTGAAAAAAATGGAACTTATGAAATCACCTTTGATCGATTTATCTCAGACAATTTGATGCGAAAAATTGATGAATACAATGCCAAGAAACAATCAAAACAAAAAGCGCTCCTAGATGAGAAAGAAGATCTGCAAGCAAAAATCGAAATAAGTGACGAGGGACTGGAATTTATCGAATACATCAGTGTCGATTGCACCAATAAAGACGGCCCATGGAACTCTGATGAAGAAATAAAAATTGATAAAAGAGGCTACGTCATCCACAATGGAAAAAAGACAAAAGAATTCTGGGATGGCAAAATTGTCACGGATAAAAAACTCCTACGGCTCAAAGTCAGAAATATTGCCGGAGATGAAACGTTACTTCATGTATAACAATCTTTATTCCTCCCCTTGTTCACATACACGCACAGGTCTCTAGATATCATTGGGGGGGTATCGTGACAGTATCTCCTGCTTTAAAATTGTATTTTTCAGATAATCCGGCATTGATTTCCAATACGCTATCACTTGGTTGTGCGGAGGAATATATTGGAAGTTTACTCTCTGGTACTTTGCGTACTGGTGCATTTGGCGCGATTGAGACGATGGTGTTACCTCGTATAAAAATGATATCAATCGGAAATTCCATGTCCTTCATCCAAAAATGAAGCATATCGGCTTTTCCAAAAGGGAACAACATCCCTTGATCTGGTGGTAATGATGCTCGTTGTCCGAGACCTTTTGCTTGTTCTTGTGACGTTTTGGCAAGTATGACGGAGAAAGTATGATGGTTTATTGTGACGGTTTTGGTTGGTTGCTTTAGTTTCTGTGAGTGAAGATAGAGTAAACCGAGGTAAACAACAAGAATGATACAAGCGGCGTAGATAACTTTTGTATACTTCATGAATACTGCTTATTTTACTCTAGCAGAGTACTCTACGCTTGGCAAGAATACATCCCATTATTGTGCGAGTTTTATTGTCACTTCATCATTTTGTTTTATGTCATATTTTTTGACCAATCCCGCATTAATTTCCAACACCTTATTGACCGGCGCAGTGGGTTGATAAGTGGGGAAATCCGTCTCTCCACTTTTTGGTGCAGGTGCGTTCTGGACTATTGAGACGACTTTCGTATCTCTAATAAAAATTATATCGAGTGGGAAGTTTACACCCTTCATCCAAAAAGGATATTTAGCTGTAGTATCAAAAACAAACAGCATACCTTGATCTTGTGGTAGCGATTTGATGCCCGATAGTCCTTGTTGTTGCTGTGCAGATGTGGTGGCAGAATTGACAGAAAATGTATGAGAATTAATAGTCACTTTTGACTTGGGAACGTTATTCTTGCTGAACTGAAAATACAGCACACCAAAAAAGATGAGAAGAATAACAATAAAAATGATAATTATCTTGTTGACACTCATACTTATTAAGGACTAGTATCTAGCATCTAGTTTGAGCAGTTATTTCATAATTCGTTTAACAAATTTACCAATTTTGTTGTAGACGTATCAGAAATCTGTGTTGTAACGTCAATAACCTGAGAACCGATTTGTTTGGCTTGACGCTCTTTATGATGCCTATTGGAGTCTCCTTGCGTCGTTGCGATTATAGCAGGTTTGAGTGCAATTACCAGATCATCATAGGATATATTGCTCATCTGAGGATTGAGTAGAATAACATAGTCTACCGCTGAAAATGCAGCTAGTAACTTCGCTCGATCGGACTGCAGATTAATCGGCCGCTTGTCACCTTTTGATTTTTTTATTGTTTCATCAGACTCTAAGAGAATAATTAACGTATCTCCTTGCCTCTTTGCAGATTCCAAAAAAGTAAGATGCCCGATATGCAAAATATCAAAACAACCACCTGCCAGGACAATTTGTTTTCCAAATTTGTGCAATTCTTTGCTTAATTCTTTTGCATCTTCAGCCACAAAAATCTTTTTCATAATTTTCAGATATTGAAACATTGTATTTTTATTACATTGTTCCGTGCATGTACACTGCTTGCCACGGTTTATAATGAGAAGTAAATTTATCGTACATTGTTTGTTTCCCGTCTTTGGTAACGGTTCTGCTAAAGTAAACCTCTGCACCATCTGCGGCAAAATCTACTTGTTTCACCTGCCCTTTTGGTAGTGTCGGGTCATCTTGATTTAATACTGGCGGTGCAGGAGTTGTAGAAGAAACGACAGGATCACTGATGCTGACTTCTCGATTGTCTTTGGTACCATAGAGCGCAAACGCTAGACTTTGAGTACTTTGATCTAAATAGGTTTGAATAAGAAGCGCATGACCGGTGTCATTTTTGAATTTTAAATCAACGGTTGGTGTGTAAATCGCAGCGTCAATTCCCGGTCCGGAATTTTGTTCATAGTAACCGACGCGGTAGGCATGTTGATGCCGCTCCACAATTGGTAATCCGGCATTTAAAGCTGCACGAAACAGCGTTGTTGAAACCTGGCACACGCCACCGCCATCACCCAATACTGTTTTTCCGTTTTGAATAACATAAGCTTGATGATAGCCACTCTCAGCAGAAATATCTCCGACGGTTTTGTCAAAAGAAAAGACTTGATTGGGTTTAATGATGACGCCATTTAGTTTGTTTGCGGCGAGGGAAATATTAAAAATGCGGTCAGGATTGGAACCACGAAACAGCGAAGTACCTTCCGCGACTTCTTCTTTAATACCCAAATTACTTGCCTCATTTTCCGCACCCTCTGCACGGATAGTTTTTATCGGTAAAGCAATTGTTATATTTTGTGATTTACTACTCGAAATGGCATATTTCAGACGGTTGATTATTGTTTTTTTTAAGCCGTCTTGATCCAGGGCTCGACCGTCAGTACCTAGGCGAAAAGTTGTCACTTTACCATCCGCGATGTTAAATAAGGGGTCAATTGGCGCGACATTAATCCCATTTTTGATCGGCTCAATCACTGCGGCTAGTTTTCCATCTGTGTAGTTATATGCGGAAGGCAAATTAATAGTACTCGTGTATGCTTGAAAAATAATGCTAAGATCTGAAAGTTCATTGTTGTCTGATCTCCCGACTGTCATAGCTTGATGTGCAAGTAAGGCGGAATCATATCCAAAGTCAATCTTTTTTGCTGAGATTGTTGCTGTTGTTTGCGAAGATTGCAGGGTTAGGGTCGTCTTTTGGAATATATTATTTTTGTCATCAAAATATTTTTTGACCTCATCAGCAGTTTTGCCACCAAAGTCGACACCATTTACCAAAACACCGTCATAGACGTGATTTGCATGAGAATTTTGATAATAAATCAGGAGAAAGCTAATAAAAAAGAAAAGGCCCAGGACACTCCCAAGAGTAAACCAGAGGACGTTTTTACCAAAAAGTTTGAGATGCTTTTTTTTAATCTGTAACTTTTTCAATCTTTTAACAGCGTTGTGATAGTGAGGTGTGATTGCCATGTTCTCTGTGAAGGTATTATACTGTATTATACTATAAAATAGCACACCATGGACGAAAATGTTCTCTTCAATCCTAATTCGCAAGATGCTCAGGCTGCAACACCAGCGACCGGTGATCCTGCAGCTCAAACTCCGCAGGAGGGTGATCCCTCCCCAGATGGAACTCCTGTAGATCCCAATGCAGTTCCCACAGAAGGCGATACTGGCATTGTAGCGGATGAATCAACGGGGACGTTGGCAACAGATGGTACAGAAGCTGGTTATGAAGAACCACCCCCGCCAGTTGGTTTTTTTAGTGGAGGTTTGGTAAAAAAAATACTTATCGGTGTAGGTATCCTGACTCTTCTTATCATTATCATTACCGTCGTCATAAATTTGAGCAAAGGACAACAAGCAAAGGTTGTTACCCTGGAATGGTGGGGGCTATGGGAAGATAGTAATACGATGCAGCCACTTATCCTCGACTTTGAAAAAGCGCATCCCAATATTAAAGTTAAGTATGACCCAAAGGATCCGAAACAGTATGCTGATCAATTGGCGACACGTATCAAAAACGGAACTGGGCCGGATATATTCCGTTATCACAACTCGTGGGGTACTATGCTAGGAAGTAATGTTGCTCCACTTACCAGTAATGTGATTTCTGCGGATGATTTTAAGAAAGCATATTATCCTGTCATGCAACAGGATCTTACCTATAAAGGTGCCATTTATGGTATCCCGATGGAAGCTGACACGATTGAATTGTTTGTTAATCCTCAGCTTTTCGATGCAGCTGGTCAGCAAGTGCCAACGTCCTGGGATCAATTTAATGAGGCAGCCAAGAGCCTCACTGTTAAGGACGAGAACGGTGCAATCAAAAAATCCGGAGCAGCTTTGGGAACGTATGATAATATTATGCATGCGCCTGATATTATCTCTCTGTTGATGGCTCAGCAAGGCGTGACAATCTCTACCATAGCGGATTATCCCAAAAATGAAGCTGGTGCTTTGGCATATTATGGAAGCTTTGCTCATGGGGATAATGCTGTATGGAATAATAACCTTGATAATTCATTGCTTGCATTTAGTAAGGGAAATTTGGCCATGTACTTCGGTTATTCGTGGGATATTTTTGCTATTCAACGCTTGAATAGCAATTTGCAATTTAAAGTCTATCCGGTTCCTTCAAATCAAGGTGTCAAAACGACAATTGCGAGTTACTGGGTGGAAGGTGTCTCTTCAAAAAGTACGCATCTCCCAGAAGCGATGGAATTTATGCATTATTTAGCGCAGAAAGATACAGCTCAGAAGCTTTATACAGAGACCGCAAAGGTTCGCCCTTTTGGAGAACTCTATGCCCGAAAGGATCTGCAAAGTAGTCTCTCAGATAATGCATTGGTGTACCCATTCGTTCAAGGACTTGATAATGCTACTTCTACCTTTTTTTCCAGCGATACCCACGATGGAGATACGGGCTTTAATACCATGATGAATAGCTATTTGAAAACCGCAGTTAATGCCATGACTGATGATCCTAACTCTGCGACGTCTCTGGTAGAAGACCTAAATAATGGGATAAAACAGGTTTTCCAAAAGTATGCCAGTGCAACAACGACAAGTCAGTAAGAGAACATTTTCTTCGGTTGAAAAGGCGATACTAACAACCATCCTCTACAGTGATATTTTTTCATTCGCAATAACCAAAGATGAACTCTGGCGTTTGCTCATTAGTAAAAAACCTATTACGAAAAATTCATTTGAGGTTGGTTTAAAAAATCTTCTACGCAATAGTTCATCCCTGCGCCAGTCTTCAGATATTGTATATAAAGCCGGTTACTATTGTCTTGATGGAAGAGAATATATCATTAATGAAAGAATCAATAACCTTCAAGAAGTAGAAAATAAACGAGCCCTTGTGGAGAAAGTGATTCCACAACTTGCAAAGATTCCGACAATTTTATTTATCGGTATTAGCGGTGGGCTCGCTGCCGGCAGTGCAAAAAAAGAGGATGATATCGATTTATTTATCATCGCCAAAAAAGGTACACTCTTTTTCACTCGTTTTAGCGTTTTGTTACGATTACAACTTTTGGGAAGGCGAAGAAAACGCAGACAAAAATATGCTTCAGATATGTTTTGCCCAAATTTTCTTGTTGATGAAAACTCGATGGCGTTCTCAACAGAAAATCAGGATATTTATACTGCACGAGAAATTGCTCAACTTGTACCGATATTCGAACGGGAAAATATGTACAGGATTTTTTTGACCCAAAACAGTTGGATAGAGCAATTTCTCCCCAATGTTTTTAAAGAAAAACGATCAGCACGCTTTCAAGGTGCTTCAGCAAAAAAGATTTTTCTTTTAGATTTTCTGGAAAAAGCTTCACGATTCATACAAATTTCTTACATGAAAACCGCGCAAACTACAGAAATCATCACAAATACTACTTTAGCCTTTCACCCAAACGATTATAGGTCGAAAATACTTGCGCAGTTAAGGCTAAAAATGCAGCATTTAGGTTTATTGACAAAGCTGTAAATATTATTTATAATTTCTCAGATCTCAGGCAAACTGAACAACAAACACATGAATAACAAAAAAATCTATCTTACACAAAAAGGATTTGAAGACCTAAAAAAGGAATGCAGTGACTTGCAAAACAAACGTCGACCAGAAGTTGTCGAGCGACTCTCTGCAGCGCGAGAAATGGGAGATCTTTCTGAAAATGCTGAATACACCGCAGCTCGTGAAGAGTTATCTTTCATTGACGGACGTCTAGATGAATTGGAAGGCTTACTGAGACAGGTTGAAATTATAGCCGACGGCAATCACAAAACCCACTCTGTTGATCTCGGCTCACAAGTGATCGTTAAAATCTCTGATCGTGAAGAGACTTTTACCGTCGTTGGTGAATGGGAGGCAGATCCGACAGAAAAAAAGATTTCTCACGAATCCCCACTTGGGAAAGCACTCCTGGGGAAAGCCGTTGGTGCAGAAATAGAAGTAGAAGCTCCAGCCGGAAAAATGGTCTACAAAATCGTCTCCATTAACTAAGGACTATATCAGTGTTTTTTTAAACTGGCAAAAATGGTATATAATGAGATAAAAGGGGACACTTGATTCATGGCACAATTAAATATCTTCCATTTCACAGACATAACCAATATAGAAAGCAGCGAGTTCACACTTCTTGCCAGAGATATTGCAGCGAAAGAAATTCATGGGCTTGAGAAATCAGAAGTCCAACCAGACAGCGTTAGTGTGATGGTGATACCAGTTGATAGATCTGCAAGTCTATCTGGTGCCGATACAGAAGTGCAAGTGCAGGTATCAGGCAATAATTGGCCGTACAACGGAACGGGGGAGCCTGCAAACGCTGTGGAAGCAAAAGCTCATTTTGATAAAATGGCTGAAAAAATCTACAGTGCAATACTTAAAAAAAGTAAACGGAAAGTCTACATCTGGGTTACACCATTTACGGCTTCAGGATGGGCATCATGAACACTTTTTTTGGTATCCTCTCTTTCATTTTATCCTTCGGTGCCACTATTCCTTACGTAATTGATATTATCAAAGGGAGAGCAAGACCAGCAAGAAGTACGAGAATCTTATTTTTGCTCCTTATGCTCGTAACCCTTATTGTCCAAAGCCATGAATTTACTAGCGGGGTTCTTCTATTGACTGCTGGCGAGCTCGCAACGCAGATTGTTCTTTTTGTTTTAAGTATTAAATATGGTATGGGAGGATTAGCACGTCTGGATATTATTTGCTACGGTGCGTTTATCATTAGTCTCACCACATACTTGCTGACAAGGGACGCTGCGTTGTCTCTGACGCTGCTTGTATTAACGGATCTCATAGCTTTTCTACCTACCATAGTAAAAATCTGGCGTGATCCCACATCTGATACCTGGGTTTTCTACGTAGTTGGTGGCATGGCTGCTGCGACAGCGTCTTTGTTGGCTCGCAATAGCAATAGCTATACCGAGCTGGTCTTTCCAGCTTACATTTTTATTACGAACACTCTTGCCGCGTTGCCTATACTCCTCTATAACAAGAGAAATAGAAAAAGCGATAAAAAAAATCATTGAGTTTTTCATCTTCAATTATTGACCCAATCACCTTGAAGTTTTATAATGTAAACATGAAACGTTATATTACAACGCACCCGAATATCTTAGGTGGGAAGCCAGTTATTACAGGAACACGCATACCTGTTGACCAAATACTCTTTTTACTAAAGAGCGGATTTACTGTTGAAGCAATACATGAAGAATATCCTCAAGTTAGCCAAGAAACAATTGCCGGTACGGTAGATGAAGCAGCAGAGTTGTTAAATAAAAATGCCTCCCAAATTCTATAAACATAAACTTCTTTTGGATGAAGGACTCTATAAAAGACAATCCCTGAAACGAATAAACAGCCGTTACAACATTAAGCATATAAGTCATGATTTTAATAAAGGAGGAATTACTGATAAAGAAGTATATGATGTAGCTCGTCGGGAAAAACGAATAATTATTACCTATAACATTGATGATTTCAAAAAGCTGGTACAACAAAGCTCTGAAACCGGTGTTATCGGAGTAACGCAAAACTTAACCCCAGATCAGTTGGACAGAAAACTCAATGCATTGTTAAGTAGAAGTTCAGAAAAGTCATTATATGGAAAATACACCCCGTTGGGTGCTGCTGAATAGGAATCTTATCCGAAAAATAGTCTACAAAATCATCTCTATTAGCTAGTTTTACAATGCCTTCTTAAAATATAGTGCAATCACTAATGAATTGATCTCCTTTTCAGCATACATAATATATCCTAAAGATGTGTAGAGATCATGTGCTGCAAGTGCTTTTTTATTGACACCAAGAATTATTTCTTTATAGTTATTTTTTCTGCAATAAACTTCTAACGTCTTCACCAATAACTTCCCAATACCTTTACCTCTAAAGTTAGAATGTACTCCTAGAGCTTTTAGTTTAGCTTGTAGTTCATTAACTTTTTTATTCCAATCATACCCACAATCCTTTGATCAATTGTAGCTTCAGCAACCCAAAAATATCCTCCATTATTAAAATATTCTTCTAGAGAAAATAGGTTTTTCTTCTGTTTACTATATTTAAGTAAATCTTCATCGCTGGCTACTTGATTTAATTCTTCAATAGCCTTTAGATCTGTATCCTCTCCTTTTCGGATCTGTATATTCATAAAGTAATTATTGCAATTTGCAAATGTTCAAAATACACTCATTTTTGTAGCTTATTGACCCGATCTGCATGAAGCTATATAATGCTTGTATTGTAATGGATCACGAAATCGAATCGATCAAAAAATACGTGAGAGCAGCAAATTATCTCACGGTCACACAAATCTATCTTCAGGACAATTATCTCCTCAAACGTCCCCTCAAGCCAGAAGATATCAAACCCAAACTTTTTGGTCACTGGGGGACATGTCCTGGGATCAATTTTGTTTATGCGAACCTCAATCACTTAGTCAAAAAGCATAAACAGTCAAGTATATTTGTTTTGGGTCCCGGGCATGGGATGCCGGGACTCCAAGCTAATTTATTCCTTGAAGGAACCCTCAAAAAGTATTATCCGCAGGCGACTATGGATGCAGAAGGCATTGGTTATGTCTCCAAAATGTTTGCGTGGCCATATGGCTTTTCAAGTCACTGCAGTCCCGAGACACCTGGTTTGATCTTGGAAGGGGGAGAACTTGGTTATTCACTTTCGAGTGCATACGGCGCAATTTTAGATAATCCTGACTTGCTCGCAGTCTGTCTCGTTGGTGACGGTGAAGCTGAGACTGGGGCCATCGCTACCGGTTGGCATATCAATAAATTGGTGGATCCTGCGACTAGTGGAGCAGTACTTCCTATTTTGCACGTAAATGGCTACAAGATTTCTGGGCCGACAGTATTTGCTCGTATGAGTGATGAAGAATTGACAGACTTGTTCAGCGGGTATGGTTATGAACCGGTTATTGTTTCTGGTACTGGTGATGAGCTTTACAAAGAAATGTACGAAACCATGGAAACGTGCTATCAAAAAATTGCAGATATCCAAAAAAGAGCCAGAGGTGGCGAGAAATTTACACCACGTTTCCCCATGATCATCATGAAGACGCTAAAAGGATGGACGACCATCAAAGAAATGCGAGGACAAGCAGTTGAAGGGACAATTCTGGCTCACCAAGTGGTCATGCCGGGTGTGCGCAACGATGACCAAGAATTATCAGCGCTTGAGGATTGGCTGCGGTCTTATAAGTTTGAGGAGTTATTTGATGAGAAGAAGGGACTAGACGAAGACATCAAATCGATTATTCCTGAAAACAGTTTGCTCGTCGGTGATAATCCGACAATGTTTGGCAAACCTTATCAACCGTTAGTTCTACCAAAAACCAAAGACTTGGAAAAGCACACAGAGACACCCGGTGAAATCCAATCCAATGCCATGCGTATGGCAGGGGCGTATTTGCGGCAGGTTTTTAAATTAAATAAAAAACAACAAAATATCCGTCTCATGTCTCCTGATGAGACTTACTCAAATCGTCTCGATGAAGTTTTTCAGGAAACCTCACGTGGATGGGTTTGGCCGATTGAGAAAAGCGACAAAGATATCACCCGCGATGGTCGCGTGATGGAAATGCTTTCTGAGCACAACATGCATGGTTTGGCGCAAGGATATGTCCTGACCGGTCGACATGCTGTCTTTACGACCTATGAAGCGTTTGCGCAGATCTTTTCGAGTATGGCGCATATGTATCAGAAATTCCTCAAATGGACCCGACGAATGCCCTGGAGACATGATATCCCATCGATGAATTACTTACTGACCTCAACAGCCTGGCGACAAGAACACAATGGATATTCACACCAGAATCCGAGTTTTGTTTCTGGCATGCTTGAGAAGCATAATGACTTTATCAAAGCCTATTTCCCCGTTGATGACAATAGTATGCTTGCTGTCATGGAAGAAGTTATGGCCTCCAAAAATCAAATGAACATCATCACAGCCGGTAAAACTCCAGAACCTCGTTGGTTGACGTATGAACAGGCAAAAGAAAGTTTGGAGACAGGCATAATGACGTGGGACTTTGCCAGCGATGAGAATCCTCATGTTGTCTTGGTGGGAATTGGAGATTATGTTACGAAGGAAGCAATGGCCGCATTGGAACTTCTTAAAAAAGATGCGCCGGATATCCGAATCAGGTTTGTAAATATCTGTCGATTACAGGCCAAATGTTCATGTGACGACGTGAATCATCCCCAGCTTCCTGATGCGCAGCGTCACTTTACAATCGACAAGCCGGTTATTGTGAATTTTCATGGCTATCCTGAGACTGTTGAATCAATGTTCTTCCATGTTAAAAATCCGCAACGCTTCTCAGTTCATGGATATGTTGAAGAGGGTGGTACGACGACGCCTTTTGATATGCAGGTCCGCAATAGAACAAGTCGCTACCATCTCGCAATGGATGTGCTTGAAAAAGCAGGAGGGGCTGTGACAGATGAGAAAAAAGAAGCATTGCTTGATAAGTACACGAAAGCATTACAAGCGCACAAAGCATACATTGTGGCAAACGGCGGTGATCCGAAAGAGATTGAAAATTGGCAATGGAAAGGTGAAATACCAAAGACAATGGGCATTACCGATATCCAACATGCCGATCTTTTGAAGCAAGCCCGAACGATAGCTTTTATCGGGTTATCTGACAAGCCTGAACGACACAGCCACCGAGTTGCCAAGACATTTCAGAAAAAAGGTTATCGCATCATTCCCATCAATCCAAATCTGAAAGAAGTCTTAGGTGAAAAATCATATGCTTCCCTCACAGATGTACCTAAAGATATCCGAATTGATATCGTGGATATCTTCCGCAAAAAAGAAGAAGTTATGTCGCATATGGCAGAAGTGGTAGAGCGCGGCGGCATCAATACAGTTTGGCTTGCTGAAGGTATCCAAAGTAGAGAGGCAGATGATTTCGCCGAAGATTATGGCCTGACACTTGTCACCAATTTATGTATTCTCGACGCATATAAGCAGATCTAAAGAACTTCTTCTATATGGGTAACATCGGGGATTATATCTTTGACCCCTAGTGCTTGGGCTTCTTCTCTATTAAGATGACCAGTAAGGACTACAATTGGCCTAATACCTGCATTTTGTGCCATAAGGACATCGTTTTTAGCATCCCCCACCATGACAGATTCTTCTTGTTTCATGCCAGTTCGTCTCATGATTTCTTGCGCAATAAATGGATGCGGCTTTGCTTTGGAGCTATCTTCCAAATCATGTCCGGTAATAATTTCGGTAAAAACATCCGGGATATCAAATTTGGGGAAAATACGCTCTTTTAGTAATTTTGGTTGGACACCACTGGCAACAGCCAATGTATAGGTCTTATGAAGTTTGAGAAGCAATTCACGTGAGGAGGGAAAAAGATGAAGGCAGTTTACAAAGGTGTCACCAAACAAATTTTTGCGATAAATTTCATAGCCTTGTTCGATAAGTTCAGGTCTTTCCCGCAATAATTCTCGTATCGTATAATGATATGGCTTACCCCAATGCATCATAATTCGTTTTTTCTTTTCTTCAGGATCAAGTTGCACACCAGCTTCGTCAAGAACCGCCTGGTAGCATTTGAAATAGCCTTCTTTCGAGCCAATAGAAAAGACATCATCCCAATCAAAAATAATGAGTTTAGTCATATTGCTTACTCCAATTGATTATAGCATCGCGATGTCTATAGGCGATTTGTTCAGGTAGATTTTCAGCAGTGAAATACTTCCATTTTTTATCTTCTTCACTAAGGTTGATCTTCTCGTCTATAGTCCCTGAGAAAATAATATCAAGGTGTCTGCATCATGGATCTGTATCGATTTTGTACGTACCAATTATTCTTTCCAGCTGGATATCTGTCCCAATTTCTTCTTCTACTTCTCGTTTGATTGCATCTTCTGCAATTTCATCATAAGAAATAAAACCACCTGGCAAAACCCAATAATTTCTAAAAGGTTCGTTTGCACGCTGGATCATTAATACTTTGCCGTCATGATGGATGACTGCACTGACAACGGGTTTGGGATTATTCCAATAGACAAAATCACATTGTGTGCATGCTTTGACATTTTCTTTCTCGATTTGTTTGGCAACTAACGTGCTTCCGCAATGGGGACAGAATTTATATAAGTCCAGCTCATTTTGTAGATTCATATATAAGCATTATAACATTCTTAAATCTTGCAAACACTGCTCTTCAGTGATAAGATCAGAATTGTTCATGGATGAAACAAAAATAATCAAAAAAGACCTCTCCAAACTTGCGGTCACTCCAAACATTACTGATTACGACGCAACCTATGCTGATTTTACCTGGGAAAAAGCTGAAAAAGAATTGGTTGACTTTTTTGACGATGGAAAGCTGAATATTACCTACAATTGTATTGACCGCCATGCACTGAGTGATAAAAAAGATAAAAAAGCTCTTCTCTTCACCGATGTGAATGGTAAGCAGGAAGAATATACATTTTCAGATTTAAAATTGCAGACAGATAAATTTGCCAACGTTCTCGTAGCCAATTCTGTTGCAAAAGGTAATCGCGTTTTTCTCTTTCTTCCGCCGATTCCTGAGCGTTATGTGGCTTTCTTTGGTATCTTAAAAATGGGTGCAGTTGTCGGAACGATGTTCTCGGCGTTTCAAGAACTGGCACTTCTTGATCGTCTCCAAGATAGTGGTGCAAAAGTAGTCATTACTAATGCAACGCTTTATCCTCGTATCGAAAAAATTTGGAAAGATCTACCTAAATTGGAAAAAGTGATTATTGTTGATCGAGGCTCAGATGAGCAGCCTCAGGGTGACAAAATTATTTCCTACAATGCTGAAATGGAGAAAGCTTCTGACTCGTTCGAAACGGTTCGTATGCAAAAAGACGACTACTCTTATATGCTCTATACGTCCGGAACCACCGGCAAACCAAAAGGCGTGATGCATGCCCATGGTGATATCCTCCAATCAATGGTGACGACCAAATACGTATTAGATTTGCAGGATAATGATATCTATTGGTGTACGGCAGATCTTGGTTGGGTTACTGGTGTTGTGTATGCGGCGCTTGGGCCTTGGGGACTTGGTGTGACGCAAGTTCTTTACGAAGGGCGCTTCACACCAGAAAGCTGGTACAAACTTTTGCAGGACAATAAAGTAACTGTTTGGTATTCAGCTCCAACAGCAATCCGTATGTTGATGGGTTCAACTGTGCAGCCGAAAGATTATGATCTTTCAACGCTTCGTCACCTCTGCAGTGTGGGAGAACCACTCAATCCGGAAGCGATTTGGTGGGCGCTTCAGAAGTTTGGTTTGCCCTTCCACGATACCTGGTGGCAAACAGAACAAGGGGCTATCACTATCCCAAACTATCCTGTGATGGATATCAAACCCGGTTCGATGGGCAAACCATTGCCTGGTATCAAAGCAGCGATCATTGATGACGTGGGAAACGAACTTGGAGATCATGAAGAAGGAAATTTGGTCCTTGAAGCATCAACCGTTTCCTCACTGATGAAAACAATTTGGAATAATCAGGAAAAATTTGACAGTTACTTCACTGGCAAATGGTATATCTCAGGTGATCGAGCAATACGTGACAAAGATGGTTATTATTGGTTTATCGGCCGGGCTGATGATGTCATTAATACCTCTGGTGAAAGAGTCGGTCCGTTCGAAGTAGAAAGTGCTTTGGTTGAGTATGAAGATGTGGTAGAGGCAGGTGTCATCGGCAAGCCGGATGCAGTTAGGAGAGAGATAATTAAAGCCTTTGTCGTCACTAAACCCGGCGTTCAGCAGACAGATGAACTGAAAGAAAAGTTGCAAGCGCATGTAAAGAAGCACCTTGCAGGGCATGCATATCCTCGGGAAATTGAATTTATTGATAAACTGCCAAAGACCAGATCAGGAAAAATCATGCGAAGAATTCTCAAAGCCAAAGAACTCGGTCTCCCCATTGGCGATACCTCAACACTTGAGGATTATTAAGAAATATAAAACTTCTTTTCTAAATAACATTGCACGCCCAGGCGACTGGCGTCAAAGTGTGGTTCCTGGAGTATTTTCGGATCGCACCAAAACCATTTTTCTGATTTTTCAGGTTCCATAACTTGAAGCGTTCCGCTAAATTCTTTGGCAAGGAGAATAATTGAAACCGTGTGCCAGCCCGTTTCTTGATAGGTCTCTAAATTATTGGTAACAGCAATTACTTGGGGATTGGTGATGGTGAGATTTGTTTCTTCTTTGACTTCTCGAATTGCTGCTTGCTCAAATGTTTCACCGACTTCAACTGCACCACCTGTAATAGAGTATTTCGGTACTTTTTTCTTGCGTTTTGCGATAAGAATTTTCCCTTGTGCATTTTCAATAATAACCCCAACCCCGATAATTGGTTTTTTATCATTCATAGATTGATTATATCAGCAAAATTCTTTACAATTAACTCCATCAATGCAAATTCATAACGATTTTGATCTCTCACAAGTATTATGGTTTCGAATTGGCGGGAAAGCCAAATATTTTCTCCAGTGTGAAAGTCGTGAAGACATCTTCAAAGCACTTGATTTTATGGAAGAGAAGCAGCCGAATCGGCTCTTTATTTGTGGACAAGGCTCAAATCTCATTTTCACTGACGACTATTTCGATGGTCTTGTTATCCAAATCAAAACCCCACAGGTTCCCCAAATAACTGTTGAGGGAACTGACGTCACTATCTTTGCTGGAGAAACGCTTGACTCACTCATCCAGCTTGCGTTCAATAAAAAATTGATCGGCCTTGAGTGGGCAGGAGGATTGCCGGGGACCGTCGGTGCAGGAATACGAGGCAATGTCGGTGCTTTTGGAGGTGAGATTAAAGATTTACTTGTGAGTGCTGAAGTTTTGGAATTTGATGATAAAAATATTGATATCCTTGAGCTAAAAAATGAAGATTTTCATTTTAGTTATCGCAATAGTATCATCAAGGAAAAGAAACATATGATTGTCGCATCTGCTACATTTCATCTTTCTCCAGCAGATATGTCTATGCTTGTTAAAGCAAAAAGTGTCTATGCGGCAAATATCGATTATCGAAAAACACATCATCCGCTCGAATATCCCAATTGTGGATCAGTCTTTAAAAATATTAAAAAACCCGAAGACACAGAAAAGATTCTCACCGTTTGGCCGGAAGTTCGCACGATGGTTGAGGAAAAATGGCATGGCAAAGTTTCGATGGGATATATTAATACGAGACTTGGCTTCAAAGGATATAAGATTGGCAACGCTCAGGTGTCTGAGAAACATGCCAACTTTATCAACAATATGGGTGGTGCCACGGCAAAAGATGTGTTGACTATTATCAAACATATTCAGGATATGGTCTTAGAAACTTTCGCAATCGTTCCCGAAGTGGAAGTTGAAATTGTTCAATAACTCTAGTACAATACTAAAGTATGAAATTCGCTATCGTTATAACTAACTCAGCAAAGAAGCCTCTCTGGTGAGGGATTATCTTTGTGAATAAAAGATTTACCCCTCATCTGAGGGGTTTTTTTATGGGAAAAAATTAAGTATGGGAGCAGCAATTTCAGAGTTGATGATAGAAAAAAGAATGCAATCGGTGATAGATGGCCGATTTCGCGGAGCTACGAATGCGAGGATTCTTCCTCGAGGAACGTCCTATGTACACATTGATCCAGATCGAGAGGAATTAGGCTTCGGTACAAAACCAACTGATGCTGCCCGTAATAATCAGGTAGTAGATAAAAATACCAGAAGGGGGCATTTAGAAAAGGAATTCTTTGGACATTATACTGATGAACCTAGTCGAACGCATATACATGGTGGTGCTACGCTCATCGATAATGGAAGAGTATCTGTAGTAGGACAGCCTGCAGGTTACTTTGAAATAAGCGGACTTGTCGTCGCAACTGATTTACCCGAGCTTTCTTTTGATGAACTAGTAAGGAAACAGAACGAAGTAGTCCCAGCTATTTTCCCAACAGATCTTCCAGATGCTACACAACTTGCTTATACAGGAGCTAGATTAGCAGGACTTCAAACAGCACATGAATTTGCTGATGCAGGCAAAAAGTCATTGCTTATTGAGCATCTCACACCGATTGTCAAAACCCCAACTATTAAAATACCCCGTTCAATTCCTTGGGCACATGTGAATTATGGCAATGTCGATAAGGGAGCTCTCGCTCCAGAACGAGGAGAAGTCTCACATTTACAAGCAGAACAAGATGTATTAGATAGTGACTATCTCGCATTTTTGTCATTATATATGTATACCATTCAGAAATTGATTATCGGTATTTAAGCAGTAAGTTTCACCAAATGTAAATCAGTACCAATAAACTGTCTGAGCCGCGTTTCATACTGATTAAAGTTATCAAAGAATTGATGGATGTCATATTCGAACTCTT
>JBBSGT010000011.1:0-44675 GCA_038253825.1 Candidatus Levyibacteriota bacterium | reverse complement strand
CATTCTGTTTTTCGCTGGCTATATCTGCCATCCTTGACTTCGCAAGAAAACAGCAGCATATTCTTCTCCCCGCTTCCCCTGAATATTTTTTGCTAAAGACATACTCATCTATAGTAACAAAAAAACTTGTCATTCTGAACATAGTGAAGAATCTCATGGTCACCAAGATCTTGGACTACGCCAGAATGACGGCTTAGATCATAAAGAAAACAACTAGAGAACTGGAAGAATCTTAGTTCTTTGGAACTTTGAGGTAATTGAGTTTTGCTCGACGGATTTTTTTCTTGGAATGAGCATCGATTTCCACTTTCTCGATGTTTGGTGAGTCAATCGGCCAAATACGCTCGACTGAAATTTGCCCTACCATTTTTTGAACAGTGAACATCTGATTACCTTTTCTGCCTCGAATTTGAAGGACGACACCTTTAAAAATTTGGATACGAGTCTTTTCGCCTTCTTGAATTCTCTGGTGAACTTTAACGATATCCCCTGGAACAAAGTCAATAGTTTGTAACATATTTGGATATTATACTAAAAATGGAGTCATTACTCAAGAATGAGTTTATATTTGTTTTTTTAGCAGATTATTTGGGTTCTATAATTTCTGCAAATGTGTATGTTTAAAGTCAGTTGTGTATTTAAGCCCAAACCCAAGGAGTCTATCCAAACTCACATGCGCTAAGAGTATTATTCCTAATTCACTGACAATAACTTTTTTTGCCCAGAAACCAATACCCATTAAAGCAAAGGCTAGGATATAATTATGCATAAGATTATAGAACAACGCACCAATTTTATTGTTTTTCAGATACCCTACCATGGAAATATCAGGTGCAAACAAAAAAAGCGCAAAAAACCACCAGTTACCATAAATTTGTTGATATAAAAAAAGTGCTAATAAAAAGAAAATAAGCCCTTCTATATGTAAAATCGTCTTTACCATATGTTCTTATTAAGAATAGCATATACGCTAAAGAAGTAAATTTCAATTGCATCTATTTCTCTTTCGCAGCCGCTTCGATGAAACCGAGGAAGAGTGGATGGGGTTTGAGGGGACGGCTCTTGTATTCTGGATGTCCTTGTGTGCCCATATAGAAAGGATGATCAGGAACTTCGATGATCTCAACGAGCCCTTCTTGTACCGAGCGAGCACTGATAACCAAACCATTTTTTTCCAGATCTTCTGCAAATTTACTGTTTACTTCAAAGCGATGTCGATGACGTTCTGAAGTCAATCCTTTTTCATTCAGTAACTGATTATACTTCTTATAGAGCTCATAAGCTTTGGAATTTTTCTTCACCATCGCTTCCCAACCACCCAAACGCATCGTTCCACCATATGAACGGCGCTGCATAATTTCTTTTTGTGATGGAATCATATATATCACAGGATGCTTTGTTTTAGGTTCATTTTCGGTTGTGTTCGCATCCTGCCATTTTAGCACTGATCTTGCGAAACTGATAACTGCAAGCTGCATACCATAACAGAGACCAAGATAGGGGATCTTTTTTTCTCTCGCATAATCAGCAGCAGAGATCATTCCTTCAGCTCCCCGCTCTCCCCAACCAATTGGTACAATGATACCGTCCGGAGTACCGATAGTTTTTTCTGCGCCGTCTTTTTCAACTTTTTCTGCGTTGATCCAGATGGTTTTGACTTCCACACCCACATTCCATTTCGCATGATCAACTGCATCCAAAAGTGCTGCATATGAATCTCTCAGTTGATATTCACCTGTCCCGAAATATTTCCCGACAATAGCAATCGTAAGCGTTTTTTTCTTTGGAGATTTTACGTTCTCGACAAATTTTTTCCATTCTTTTATCTTTGGCTCTTTAAAGGGAAGCTTAAACTTATGCAGTATTCGTTTTACAACTCCTTGTTCATTAAGAACGAGTGGGATTTCATAGACGGTATCGAGGTCAGGATTGGAAATAATATCTTCAGGATGCATGTTGCAGAACAACGCGAAACGGTCTTTGCGACGCTGATCAATTGGCTTTTCAGAACGAGCGATAATAAAATCAGGCTGAATTCCCATTGAATTTAATGTTTTTACAGAGAGCTGGGTAGGTTTGGTCTTCGGTTCCCCCAAATGCCCAGGCGTCGGGACGTAGCTTACATGAATATGGAGTACATCTTCGGGATTTCGCAATGTCATAATGCGTGAGGCTTCATAATACAAAACATTTTGATATTCCCCCGCTGTTCCACCAAGTTCAATCAACACGATATCTGCCTTTTTCTTTTTTCCAAGACTCGTAACTCGTCCAATAATTTCATCAGTAATGTGTGGAATAGCCTCAACATCTTCACCATTGTATTCAAATCGTCGTTCACGATCGATAACAGTCTGATAAATTCGCCCAATGGTAACAAAACTATCTTTGTCCATTTCTTCATCAAGGAATTTCTCGTAAGTTCCAATATCCATGTCACCTTCTGTCCCATCCTCACAAAGAAATGGATCACCATGCTCAATTGGATTGATCGTACCAGCATCAAGATTAAGATAGTTTTCAAATTTTATAGGGACGACTTTATACCCAGATTGTTTTAAGAGGAATCCAATTGAAGCCGATGTAAGGCCTTTACCGATACCGGAAATGACTCCTCCGGATACAAAAATATATTTTGTTCGATTTTTCAATTGTGTACGTGGCACGATTTATGTTATCAAATCAACATAAATGTGTCAATAAGGTTTATTATCACTGGTATCAACGTTTAAAAGTTTCTGATTGATTGCTTCTTTTTTAATCTCTTTATAGATTGTTTTTAATGTCTTACTGAACTCAAGATATGGCATTTGAATTTTATCTAATTTTTCTACATCCGCATGCACAGCCTTCCATCCTTGTTGAGTAAATAATCTCATCATTGCTGGATTTATACGATCAATACCACGAGCAATTTTTGCCTCCATTGTTTTACTATCTTCAAACTCCCGCCAAAGGTTTAGAAATTCTTTTTTCAGTTTTACTGGTAATGTTGAAAACAGTTCATGAGCCGCACTATCTTCGTTCTCTTTTTTATTTACACTTTTTTCAGGATGCCATGCAGAAACATCTCCAGCAATTATTTCAACCAAATCATGCATAAGACACATTTTAATTACTTTATCTTGGGCAATGTTTATCTCAAACTCTTTCTCAAACGTACTATGAAGTACCCAAGCTACAAGTGCTAAATGCCAGGAATGCTCAGCAACGCTTTCTTTCCTAGAAGCAGTCGCATTATTATGACGTGCAATCTCTCGAAGTCGCGAGGAAACTTTAATAAACTCAAACAAAGAATAAAGATCTTTATCCATTATAATTATTGTACTAATCCCTTCTGCCTAGTCCCTAAAACCTAACGTGAGCGGGCGATGGGAGTCGGACCCACTGCCTTCTCCTTGGGAAGGAGACATTCTACCGGTGAACTACGCCCGCACTATCCTGCAATCATACCAAATCCCAAAAAAAATATATAGTCATAAATATATTTCCATGGAATGAAGCGTTAGAAAAGTTGCAAAACTTTTAGCGAGTACAACCTTGTCGAGAGTTTTGGTACTTGTCGGCACAAAGTACAAGAAACAATTATCTAGGAATCACAAAGTGATTGCCTGCATGAATGATTCGAGGATTCGCAAGATTATTTGCACGAGCAATATCTACCCAACGATACCCATCACCATATGCTCTGACAGAAATATCCCAGAGATTGTCCCCATGGACAACATCATAAGATTTACCAGAAATTTTTGCCATCTGATCACCTTGTGTAGTATTTTTTTGAACAGTACTTGAGTTCTGTTCATCACCCGTTCTTACCGTAGCAATATTTTGCTCATTTGGCTTTACGTTTGGTAATTTAAGCTTATTACCAGCATGTATAGTGCTTGGGTCGGACAAATTATTTGCACGGGCAATATCTACCCAATTATATCCACTGTTATATTTCTTCTCAGCGATAGTCCATAAAGATTCACCTTTCTGCACAGTCCACACATTATTATCTTTATCTGTTTTAACTTTTGGTACTTTAGTCGGTATTGGTTTTCTTACTGGAACTTTTGACGGTTCAGACTTTTTGGCAATAGCAACTTCCGTTGGTTTTGGTTTTGCGGATGGCTTTGGAGTGGTTTTAGGTTTTGGCGCTGATGTTGGTTTAGGAGTCGCAGTGGGCAGTTCAGTTGGTGTTACTTTTTCTGCCGGAGTAGTAGTATTTTGTGATTTATCATTTATTTGATTTGGTACTTTTTGCGCCATGTCATGGGCTTTTTGAGATAACTCAATATTATTTTGAGCATCCTGAGTAATTGGTGTATTAACGTTTTTTGAGTTCTTATTGTGGACAAATGAGAGAAGAAGTGCTGTAGCAATAATCACGACAATAATACCCAAGATAAGACTTGTATAAGATTCACCAAACCGCAAATATTCAAAAAAACTTGTCTTTTTTTCTTGTGGTTCTTCTTGAGACGTGCTTTGATTATTGGTAACTGCCTTTTTAGCCATTTATATAGTTTTCCCTTCGGGGCAGAAGGACTCTCCTATTAAAGTCTTGTGAAGTATACACTAAATGGGCAATCAATTCAACCTATAAGATGTCTTGCGGGATGGACGGGACTCGAACCCGCGACCTCCTCCGTGACAGGGAGGCGCTCTAACCAACTGAGCTACCACCCCAGCTCGCTATGCGAAACTGAGAACAAAAAACCTAAAAACTAAAAACGTTTTAATTTTTATATTTTTCAGTTTTGAGTTAGTACATTTTAGCCGAATCTTGCACGCACGTCAATGCTCTGCTAAACTCTGAATGTGACAAACCTTGAAGTTAGTAAATTACTAAAAAATATCGCTGCTGCATATAGTATTCAGGATGAAAAAAAATACCGCTTTCAAATTATTGCTTATGAAAAAGCAGCTGAGTCTATTGAGAATTCTCCCGCAGAATTAAAAGATCTTGCAAAAGAAGATAAGTTAACCGGAATCCCAGGTGTCGGCGCAACTATCCAATCCCGTCTCGAAGAGCTTTCCAAAACAGGTAAAGTAAAACACTTTGAAGAGGTACTAAAGGATATTCCACCAGCTGTTTTCCCCCTTCTTGATATTCCAAGTTTTGGGCCCAAAAAAGCATATCGTCTGGTAACAGAATTTCAACTGAAAGATCCTGAAACTGTTATACAAGACATGGTTGGGATAGCCAAGAAAGGCAGTATCGCAACACTCCCCGGATTTGGAGAGAAATCACAGTCAGATATTCTGAGAGCAATTGATGAGTACGGACGAGGTAAAACAAAGTCAACCCGCATGGCCCTTCCCTATGCCAATGAACTGGCCGAAAACATGCTCGAGTATATTCGATCAGGTGATGCAGTCATCCAGGCATCCACACTGGGAAGTCTCAGAAGAAGGCGTGAAACCATCGGCGATATTGATATTGCCGTAGCATCCAAAGACCCGCAAAAAGTGCTTGATCACTTCACTGCCTATCCTCATAAAGAACGCATTATTGAACGAGGTGATCGGACTTCTTCCATTCTTGTCTCCTCAGGAAAGCAGATTGATCTTATGGTGACCCCTCCTGGAGGCTTTGGAGCGCTATTACAACACTTTACGGGTAGCAAAGCACACAATGTTCATTTGCGTGAATATGCGCTTTCAAAAGGTCTCTCTGTCTCGGATTATGGGATAAAGAAAAAAGGTGATGAATCAAATAATTACAAAGAATATGATACAGAAGAGTCTTTTTATAAAGCATTGGGTATGCAATGGGTTCCCCCGGAAATGCGTGAAGACACGGGAGAAATCGAACTGGCACTCAAAAATCAGTTGCCTGAACTTATCGAACTGAAAGATATCAAAGGAGACTTTCATCTCCATTCCAGTTATAACGTCGAGCAGAGCCATGACGCAGGGCTAGATTCTATGGAAAAAATGATAGAAAAAGCATTAAAGCTCGGTTATATTTACCTAGGTTTTTCCGAACACAATCCTAGTATTTCCAAGCATACGGAAAAGCAGATTTTACAACTATTAGAAACAAGGTTAACATTTATTGAACAACTTAGAGATAGGTATAAAAAAAGTATTCGCATTTTTTCTTTACTTGAAACCGACATTTTACCCGACGGTTCACTCGCAATTCCCGAAAAAGGCTTCGATTATTTAGATGCGTCGGTTGTTTCTATTCATAGTGTTTTTAATCAAGACCGAGAACAGATGACCAAACGTGTCTTAAAAGGACTTTCTCATCCAAAAGCAAAAATCTTCGCTCATCCGAATGCCAGGCTTATTAATCAACGTCCACCGATTGAACTTGATTGGGAAAAAGTCTTTACTTTTGTCAAAGAAAACAATAAAGCATTAGAAATTAATGCTGCTCCACAACGACTCGACCTAACAGATGTGCTGGTTCGTGAAGCAGTAAAGCGAGAAATAAAAATGTTTATCGATACCGACAGTCATGCCCTTGATCAAATGGACCTTATGCAATATGGTGTCACTGTGGCAAGAAGAGGTTGGGCTACGAAGGGTGACATTTTAAATGCAATGACATATAATGAACTTGAATCCTGGTTTAAAGGAGGTGAATAAAAATGAGTCCTACAATAATAATTTTAGTAGTAGTCGTAGCAATTCTGTTATACGTTTGGTTTATTTATAATCGCTTAGTTACCACAAGGATGCGTATCTCTGAGGCAATCTCGCAAATTGATGTTCAGCTCAAACGAAGAACTGATCTTATTCCTAATTTGATCGAGACAGTTAAAGGGTATGCGAAACATGAAAAAGATGTATTGGAAAATGTGACCAAAGCTCGTTCGAGTCTTATGGGAGCTGGATCAACGCAGGAAAAAGCGCAAGCAAATAATTTCCTTTCTGATACATTGAAATCACTTTTTGCAGTTGCTGAAAACTATCCGCAATTAAAGGCAAATGAAAATTTCCTTTCCCTGCAGGAAGAGTTGTCAGATACAGAAAATAAAATTGCATATTCAAGACAATTTTACAATAGCAATGTTCTTGACTATAACACGAAACTTCAGGTTTTCCCTGATTCGATTATTGCCAACATGTTCCATTTCTTACCAGCTGACTTTTTTAAGGCAGATGATAAAGATAAAGAACCTGTGAAAGTACAGTTCTAAAAATCATTGCGAGGAATAATTTAGTCTATGAATATCTATTCTGCAATCTCTGCCAATATATGGAAGAGCTATGTTATATTAGTTCTTTTTGTGCTGTTTGCCGGAGCTGTGGCATACGTTATCGGAAAGGCTAGCGGCTATGGTCCTTCTGCTGGCGTACTCGTCTTTATTATCGCCGTTATTTATAGCTTTGTTAGTTATTTTTATTCAGACAAAATTGTTCTCGCTACTTCAGGTGCAAGAGAAATACAGAAAAAAGATAATCCAGAGCTCTTCCATATCGTTGAGAATCTCTCAATTGGTGATGGTATGCCGATGCCGAAAGTCTATATTGTTGATGATCCTTCCCCCAATGCTTTCGCAACTGGACGGGATCCCAAACACGCAGCGGTGGCAGCAACAACAGGTATTTTGGAACGGCTTAACAAAGCAGAACTGGAAGGGGTTTTGGCACATGAACTTTCGCATGTCAAAAATTATGACACGCGTTTGATGGCAATTACTGCAGTTGTCGTTGGTTTTCTTGCAATGATTGCCGACTTCTTTTTACGAAGTATGTTTTGGGGTGGCATAAGGCGAGATGATAATGAAAGAGATAGTCGTGTGCAGCTTATATACTTAGTACTCGCTATTGTTTTTGCAATACTTGCGCCAATCATTGCAAGCTTAATCCAGCTGGCAATTTCAAGAAAACGTGAGCTACTTGCAGACGCTTCAGGTGCACTTCTCACACGATATCCGGAAGGACTTGCCCGAGCACTGGAAAAAATTTCTACAGATCCAAAACCTTTACGCCATGCCAGTAATGCAACAGCCCATTTGTACATCGTTAATCCATTCAAAGACAAAGGTTTTTCAGGCTGGATATCTGGACTCTTCAGCACTCACCCTCCGATTGAAGAACGAATAAAAATTCTCCGATCAATCTAAAAGTCTGTAATAATGGTAGTAGATGAATGTCAAGCGAAAATCAGTTATGAGCCAATTATAACTGCAAAATCAAGCTGGCAGCAGTAGGTAACAAGAGAGAAATAATAAATACATTTACGGTTTTAAAACTTAGCTTCCTCATTTTGCTCATTAAAATTTATAGTACAATATGAGTGTGAGAAATGCCCTTTTGACAACACTAGGAAAAGCTCTATCAAAAACAAGCCAAGCACTCAATCGCGGCAATGGCTCGACCTGGCCAGGGCATATCGCACTGAAAGCCAATCCAAATTTTGTCCGCGATATTCTTTCCCGATCTGAAACGAAAATTATTATTGTTGCCGGAACCAACGGAAAAACGACAACTTCGTCTCTCATTGCAACTGCACTTAAAAATAATGGGAAGTCAGTTCTACAAAATGACTCAGGAGCCAATTTGCTCAATGGCATAGCCTCAACAATTTTACTACATACCGATGATAATGGCAGATTAACCCAAGACTTTGCTATTTTGGAAGTAGATGAAAATGCGCTCCCGCATGTTCTTAATCAAGTCGCACCTGACTATCTCGTGTTGCTTAATCTTTTCCGTGATCAGCTCGATCGTTATGGAGAAATTAATGCCATTGCAAAAAAATGGCATGACAAACTTGCCACCATTTCAGAAAAAACCAAACTCATTCTCAATGCCGACGATCCACAGATTGCTTACCTTGGCGTCGTTGCGAGCAAAGCGCGGCAATCTCACTACTTTGGTTTAAATGAAACACAAAAGAAACAAACCCAACACGCAGCAGACTCAGTTTCTTGTCCAAAATGTGGATCGCAATTAATCTTTGCTGAAACGACATTTTCGCATTTGGGCAATTGGCATTGCAAACACTGCGGTCTTAAACGACCAGTTGTTCAACAAGATACGTTTGCAAACTATCCACTTTCAGGTGCCTATAACAAATACAATACCAACGCAGCTGTACTGGTACTAAAACAAGTTGGTTTAAAAGACGCACAAATCAGTGAAGCATTCAGAGATTTCAAACCAGCTTTTGGAAGGCAAGAAATTATCACCTATCAAAACCGAAATGTCCAAATTTTTCTTTCTAAAAACCCAACAAGCTTTAATCAATCATTTGCAACAATTAAAGAACTTGGAGCAACAACGCTTCTCCTTGTTCTCAATGATCGCATTCCTGACGGACGTGATGTCTCATGGATTTGGGATACGGATCTGACAGGTATTGAAAAATTTCAGCAAATTATCATCGCGGGCGATCGAGTCTATGACATGGCACTGAGAGTAAAATATGAAGATTATAAATGCTACAAAACTTACGAAAAATTAGGAGATGCCATCGCAGAAGGTATCCAAAATGTCGATGAAAAAGAAACCCTCTATATTTTACCAACCTATTCAGCAATGCTTGAATCAAGAAAAATTTTGACTGGAAAGAAAATATTATGAAAAAATTAACGTATATTACGGGTAATAAAAATAAATTGGAGCATTTTCTTCGCTATGCTGATTTTCCAATCGAGCATGTAGATCTGGATCTTGTCGAGATACAGTCATTAGATGTCAATAAGATCATTGATCACAAAGCGAAAGAAGCATTTAACATTATCAAGAAACCTATTTTGATTGAAGACGTTTCACTAAGTTTTAATGCACTGGGCAATCTTCCCGGACCTTTGATTAAATGGTTCTTAGAGGCAATAGGCACAGAGGGACTTTGTCATTTACTCAATAATTATAGCGATCGAAGTGCAGTGGCTTCTGTTACTTTTGCGTTCTATGATGGATTTACAATGAAAACTTTTTATGGTGAGATGCATGGCAAAATTGCTGACCATCCTTTAGGAAACGGATTTGGTTGGACTCCTATCTTTATTCCGAAGGGATATAATAAATCATATGGAGAAATGACTTTAGAAGAACAACATAAAACATCTATGCGCCGAATTGCTGTAGAAAAAATAAACAAATATATAAAACAATATGACTTATAAATTTACAATCGGTTGGCTCTATCCGCAACTTATGAGTACCTATGGGGACAGGGGGAACATTTTGGTGCTGCAAAAAAGGTCTGCTTGGCGAGGTATCAAAACAGAAATTATGAGCATCGATCAAAATACTTCAGCGAAAGAAATCGCTCAAGTGGATTTGTTATTTGGTGGTGGAGCACAAGATCGCGAACAAGAAATTGTCATGCGAAATCTCCTGAAAAAGAAAGCTGCAATTAAAGAGCTTGTTGAGAAAGACAAACCTGCACTATTTGTCTGTGGTGCACCGCAATTAATGGGGAATTATTATGAACCAGGTGAAGGAGAACGGATAGAAGGACTAGGTATTTTTGACATGTACTCCAAACATCCCGGCCCACATCAAGAACGATTAATCGGAAATGTCGTAGCAAAAGTACATACAGAAAATCTCTCCACTCTCTATTCCCCATTCCCCATTCTTACAACCTTGGTGGGTTTCGAAAATCATGGTGGGAGGACATATTTAGGAGAACGAGCCAAACCTTTTGCCAAAGTACTCAAAGGTTTTGGAAACAATGGTGAAGATGGCACGGAAGGTGTTGTATATAAAAATGCAATTGGTAGTTATCTTCACGGCCCGCTACTCCCAAAAAATCCGGAGATTGCAGACTGGCTGATTAATACCGCTTTGCAAGTAAAATATAAAAAAGAAATCCAACTGAACCCACTGGACGATATGCTTGAAGAAAATGCTAAAGACGCAATAATACAAAAACTTAAACTTCAATGATCAAACTGTTGTAAATCTTCACCTCAGCATATATAATAGCAACATGAAACTGAATGTATCTCATATTGCAAAACTCGCAAATCTTACGGTCAGTCAACAAGAAGAAAAAAAATTGGAAAAGCAATTGACTGAGACGCTCACATACATCGACCTGTTAGGAGAAATTGATACAGCAAAGGTGCAACCGACTTCGCACGTTACCGGTCTAGAAAATGTAACACGCAAAGATGTAAGTAGGTCATCTTTAACACAAAAACAAGCACTGTCAAATACAAAGAAACACCATGAGGGATTTTTTGAAGTAGACGCAATATTGGATAATGGTTAAAAGTAAAAAAGATTTAACAACATTTTATATCGTAAGACACGGTCAATCAGAAAGTAATCTTTATGCACAACAAAACCCGGATAAACCTGCCTCGCAATATGGTAAATTCGGCGCTTCTCTAACTGAAGAAGGAAAAGAGCAAGCACATAAAGTTGCTGAAAGATTGCGGGATGTAGCACTGGATGCAATTTTCTCTTCAGATCTTGTTAGAGCAAAAGAGACAGCAGAAATAATTGCGCAAGGAAGAAATTTGGAAGTCATTACCAATGACACCATTCGTGAGAGGTATTTTGGTGACGACATGTCAAATGAGAAAAAACGTGAAATCGAAAAAGCCATAGATGCACTCAACGAAAAAGAAAAGTTTGCTTTCCGCTATTTTCCACACGGAGAAAGCGGTTACGATGTGATCAATCGGTTTAAAAAATTTTTGGATGAAGTCATCAAGGTATACAATGGGAAAAAAGTTCTAATCGTCAATCACGGTTATGTCATGCGATCTTTTTTAATTCATGAAGGTTTTGCAAAGTATGATGAATTACGAGGAGGATCAATAACAAATGCAGGTTACTTTGTGGTTGAGACAGATGGCAAACTTTTTAAGGTCACAAAAACTTTTGGTATAAGTAAAAATAGAAGAACTGATGATGAAGAATAATATAACAACGATTTATGTCATAAGACATGGGGAATCAGAAGGGAATGTTCAAGCCCAGACAGACCATAATACACTTTTACATGACGAAGGATTAGGAAGCCCCTTAACAGAAAGAGGGAAAGAACAAGCAAAAAAGTTACGGGAAGTACTTAAACCAATTAAATTAGCGGCCGCTTTTTCTTCCGATTTAATTAGAGCGAAAGAAACGGCAGAAATTATTGCGAAACCACATAATGTACCTGTTATAACCGATGGATCAATTAGAGAGCGAAAATGGGGAAAGATAATTAGTAAAGGTACTAGATTGCAGATTGAAACGGCGTTGCGAGATTTAAATGATGAAGAGAAACTTGCACATCGTTACTTTCCAGAAGGTGAGACAGGTTTGGAAGCAGTCCAAAGACTTATAGATTTCCTAGAAGAAATCATACCAGTGTATAATGGTAAAACAATAGCGGTCATAAACCATGGAAATGTTATGCGATCTTTTCTCGTCAAAGAGAAATTTGCCAAATACGATGAACTGCCAAGTGGCTCAATTGAAAATACCGCCTATTTTGTTCTTGAAACAGATGGAAAAACATATAAAATTAAAGAGACAGATGGCATAGAAAAAAATAAGAAGCTTAATGATGAAGAATAATGTAACAACTTTTTATATAGTTCGCCATGGAGAGACTGATTGGAATATTGAGAAAAAAATTCAAGGACAAACCGATATTCCACTAAACAAAAGCGGTGAGATACAAGCATCAGAGATAGCGAAAAAATTTAAAAATATAAAATTTGATTTAGCTTTCTCATCTGATCTGTTACGTGCAAAAAGAACCGCTGATATAATATTACTAGAAAAAAAATTACTTGTGGAAACAACAACGACTTTACGTGAAAGAAAGTTTGGTGCAATTGAAGGAAAACCATCAAAAATTTTTTTTGAATATTTAGAAGAACTAAAAGCGAAATCTCATGCAGAGCGATTGAATCATAGATTGCGTGAAGATTTTGAAAATGATGAAGAAATTGCAAGTCGCGTAATAACCTTTTTAAGAGAAACGGCAATCGCAAATCCAGGAAAAATTGTTTTAATCACAACACATGGAGGAGTATTTCATACTATACTAGTCCATTTAGGTTTTATGTCTTATGAGGAATCAGACAAATTAAAAATTAAAAATACTGCATATCTGAAATTACTATCTGACGGCATTGAGTTTTGGTTAAAGGAACAAGAAGGTATAATCGACTCTAAGTTATGGATATCAAACATTTAACCATCGCACAGGCAAAAAAAGATTTGAAAGCGAAGAAGTATTCTTCTGTGGAGCTGACACAATCGTATTTGGAGAGAATCAAACAGGTCGAACCAAAAGTGAAAGCCTTTGTCACAGTGACTGAAGAAGAAGCTTTAAGAAACGCAAAAGAAGCTGATGCACAATTAGCAAAAGGAGTTGATTTGCCCTTACTTGGTATTCCCCTTTCAATCAAAGATAATTTCTCAACCAATGGCATAAGAACGACTGCATCGAGTAAAGTCCTTGACGAATATATCCCACCATATGACGCCACAGTTGTACAAAAACTCAAAGATGCAGGAATGGTACTTCTCGGCAAAACCAACATGGATGCCTGGGCACATGGTTCGTCTACTGAGACATCAGATTATGGCGCAAGTCGAAATCCATGGAATACTGATCATTTACCAGGGGGATCTTCAGGTGGAGCGGCAGCGAGTATGGCAGCAGATGAGGCGTTGGCTGCAATCGGTTCTGAGACAGCCGGGTCAATCAGACAACCAGCAAGCTGGTGTGGTGTTGTAGGTTTGAAACCAACATATGGACGTGTCAGTCGTTACGGAGTAGTTGCCATGGGATCATCACTGGATAGTCCAGGACCTTTAACCAAAACAGTTGAAGATAGCGCTCTGTTACTTAAGATCATCGCTGGAAAAGACGAACACGATGCTACAACTTCCCCCACACAAGTATCTGATTATCTCAAATCACTTACGAAAAATATTAAAGGCATGAAAATAGGTATTTCTGAAGATTATTTTGAAGGCGTAAATTCAGAAGTAAAAAGTGAAGTGGAAAAAGCGTTAAATGTTTTTGCACAACTAGGTGTTGTGGTTAAGAAAATTAAATTATTTCATCCAAAATATGCAATAGCAGTGTATACAATAATACAACGGGCAGAAGTGTCTTCTAATTTAGCACGATACGATGGAATACGATATGGGAATGACCGCTCATTTTTCGGTGATGAAGCAAAAAGAAGAATTATGCTTGGCACCTATACTTTATCAGCTGGATATTATGATGAGTATTATAATAAAGCTTTGAAAGTCAGAACGGTCATCATCGATGATTTCAAAAAAGCTTTTGAAGATGTTGATGTGATTATCGCACCAACCAGTCCAACAACATCACTTCCAGTTGGTGCAACTGAAGATCAATCGATGTTTGGTGAATTAGCAGATGTTTTGGTTGAACCTTCTTCGATTGCAGGTTTGACGGGAGTTAATATGCCTATTGGACTTTCTAAAGCAGGTTTGCCCATTGGTATGCAGATTATTGGCCCGCAATTTGCTGAACAAACTGTTCTCAACGCAGCATATGCATACGAGCAAGAAAATCCGTTCTATTTACAAAAACCAAAACTTTAAACTGTCATCCTGAACTTGCGACCCTATGAAATAGGTAGTCCTCTTGTAGGGTTTCAGGATCTAAAAACAAAATAATGAGATGCCGAAATAAATTCGGCATGACAATAAAATATGAACAAATATATACCTATCATCGGTCTTGAAGTCCATGTTGAATTGAAGACAAATAGTAAAATGTTTTGTGGCTGTTCTGCGTATTATTTCGGTGAAGAACCAAATTCACATACCTGTCCTGTCTGCCTTGGCCTTCCGGGTGCACTTCCTGTACCAAATAAGCTCGCAATTGAATGGTGTATCAAGATTGCTCTTGCTTTGAATTGCAAGATCAACGAATTTTCTAAATTCGATCGCAAAAACTACTTTTATCCCGATTTGTCCAAGGGTTATCAGATCAGTCAGTATGATTTACCATTCGGTTATGAGGGATTTATCGAATTATCAAATAAAAAACGCATCGGTATCACACGAGTCCATATGGAAGAAGATACTGGGAAACTTTCTCACCAAGACGTAAATGGCAAAAAAGTGAGTTTGATTGATTTTAACCGAAGCGGTGTACCACTGGTAGAAATTGTCACAGAGCCGGACTTTGATAATGCAACTGATGTGAAAGAATATTTGGAGAAACTTCAGCAAATTGTACGCTATCTGGATGTCTCAAATGCTGATATGGAAAAAGGTGAAATGCGCCTTGAACCCAATATATCACTTACACTTGTACCCAAACAATTACCCAACTATAAAGTCGAAGTCAAAAATATCAATTCATTCAAATTTGTCGAAAAAGCAATTACGTACGAGCTAAAACGACAAGAAGAGCTTTTGGAAAAAAGACAAACTCCTGCACAAGAAACCCGCGGTTGGGATGACACTCGACAGCTTACGTTCTCCCAGCGCTCAAAAGAAGACGCACATGACTATCGGTATTTCCCTGAACCAGACATTCCACCGATACTCACTACCAAGGCTGAAATCAGCAGTATCAAGAAATCAGTGCCAGAATTACCGACAAAAAAAATAGCGCGATTCGTGGCAGATTACGAATTGCCCGTTTATGATGCTGAGATATTATCTCGTGAGAAGGCACTAGCAGATTTTTTTGAAACAGCAGTCTCTCAAGGAGAAAAAGAAAATCTGAAACCAAAAGCAATCGCGAACTTTATTATTAACAAAAAAATAGATCACACAAATACTTCTCCAACAGATCTTGTAAAACAAATTGCAGTAAGCCAACAAACAGTCCAGGTCGATGAAAAAGAACTGGAGACAATTATCACAGAAGTAATCAAAGAGAATGAAAAAGCCGTATCTGATTATAAAAATGGCAAAGAAGCATCACTCATGTTCCTTCTCGGACAGGTTATGAAAAAACTTGGAAAGAAAGTGGATGTGAATTTAATAAAAGAAAAATTGATTAAACAGCTCCAATAGCAATTTACCTGCTCAATTTATTATTCCTACTTCCCTATCCCTCGACAAACTAGGCTCAAACAACTATAATAAATTATCCAATGTCTGAATTTGTCCATCTTCATAACCATTCTGAATTTTCGCTTCTCGATGGGTTACAAAAAACAAAAAACATGGTTGAGTATGCACAGTCGCTCGGCATGAAATCCCTCGCGATCACTGACCATGGCAACATGTATGGAACCATCAAATTTTATCAAGCATGTAAAAATGTTGGTATTAAACCGATTATTGGCTGCGAAATTTACGTCAGTAAAGGTTCACTCCACGATAAAGAAGCGCAAAATAAAGAATACAACCATTTAATCCTTTTGGCTGAGAATGAAATTGGCTACAAAAATTTGATGAAGATCGTAACGGTTGCGTATCTGGAAGGATACTATTACAAACCGAGGACTGATCTGGCGCTTCTGGAAAAACATCATGAAGGACTTATTTGTCTAAGCGCGTGTGTCAATGGTTTTGTCTCCGAACCGCTAATGAAAGGCGAAGATGCGATTGGAGAGAAGCGGGCTATCAAACTTTCCCAGATTTTTGGACCAGATCATTTCTACCTTGAAATCCAAAAACATCTCGATGTCCCACCCCAAGAAGGTGTTAACCAAAAACTGATCGGATTATCTAAGAAACTAGGTCTGCCACTTGTTGCTACAAATGATAATCATTACACCCGCAAAGAAGACGCAGAAGCACAAGAGGTCCTTCTCTGCATTCAAACCCAATCCACACTTCTGGACAAAAATCGAAAATTATCTATGGTTTCTTCTCCTGATTTTTATATCAAATCTGCTGAAGAAATGGAAAAATTATTTATTGATACACCTGAGGCAATTGATAATGCTAATAAGATAGCAGAACGTTGCAATGTCGAGATAACACTTGGCAAATGGCACATGCCAGTTTTTGAAGTTCCAAATGATATGACAGCTGCTGATTATTTAACGCAGCTTGTCTATCAAGGAATAAAGTTTCGTTATGGCGCCATAACGCCGGAGATTAAAGAGCGGGTTGATTACGAATTATCGGTGATTATCAAAAAACAATACGAGACCTATTTTTTGGTTGTTTCTGATTTTGTGAATTGGGCAAAAGATAATGGCATCGCAGTCGGACCTGGGAGAGGGTCTGCTGCCGGTTCTGTTGTAGGATATTGTTTGAAAATTACGGATGCTGATCCGTTCTTTTTCAAACTTCCTTTCGAACGATTTCTCAATCCACTTCGTCCCTCAGCACCTGATATTGATTTGGATTTTGCAGATACTCGTCGTGAAGAAGTTATCGAATATGTGACTAAAAAATATGGCAAAGATAAAGTTGCTCAGATTATCACCTTTGGAACGATGGAAGCTAAAGGCTCTGTCCGAGATGCAGGACGAGCAATGGGTATGCCCTATTCGGGACCGGATCGCATTTCCAAAATGATTCCCCCTGGATGGCAAGGGCACTCGATGACAATTGATAATGCTATCTCGCAAAGTCCCGATCTAAAACGAGCTTATCAAACAGAACCTGAAACAAAGAAGCTTTTGGATCTAGCAAAGAAGCTTGAAGGAGTTGCGAGACATTCATCGGTTCATGCAGCTGGGGTTGTGATTGCTGATAAACCATTGACTGAATATACTCCCTTACAGAAAGAAACTAATGGAGAAAAGACTGTCACACAATACGATATGTATACAGTTGGTGAGGACGGTGTCGGACTATTGAAAATGGATTTTCTGGGACTCCGAAACTTGACGATTATCGAAGAAAGTTTGAAATTTATTAAAGTAAATCAAGGTATTACTGTCGATTTAAACAACGTCGATTTGGAAGATAAGAAAACATACCAATTACTTTCCGAAGGAGAAACAACCGGTATCTTTCAGTTGGAATCTGCCGGCATGCGCCGTTATGTCAAAGAACTCAAACCGACAACGATTTTCGATCTCCAAGCCATGGTGGCCCTCTATCGTCCAGGGCCTATGGCAATTATTCCTGAGTTTATTAAACGCAAACATAATCCTTCTCTTATCACATACCCCGATCCGCGACTTGAAGGAATTCTCAAACAATCATATGGTGTCCTTACCTATCAGGATGATGTACTCCTAACTGCTATCACACTCGCAGGATATACATGGCTTGATGCGGATAAATTCCGAAAAGCAATGGGAAAGAAAATCCCCTCTGAAATGAAAAAACAGCAAGTATTATTTACTCAAGGTTGTATAAAAAACGGTTTGTCCAAGAAACGTGCTGAAGAATTTTTTGAATTAATCGCACCATTTGCTGGCTATGGATTCAATAAAGCACATGCTGCTTGTTATGCAATTATCGCGTTTCGCACGGCTTATCTTAAGGCAAACTATTCAGTAGAATTTATGACAGCACTCCTTACTGCTGAATCTCGCGGAACTAGCGGACCGGCAAAAAATGAAAAAATTGCGCAAGCAGTTCTTGAATGTAAACGAATAAATATTAAGATTATTCCACCACATATTAATAAATCGCGCAGTGATTTTAGTATTGAAAATAGTATAGATATCAGATTTGGACTTTCGGCAGTAAAAAATGTTGGAGAAGCAGCTATTGCCAATATTCTGCAAGTAAGAAACCAGAAAGCGTTCTCAAGTTTTGAAGATTTTTGTGTTAGAGTCAATCTCTCGACGGTTAATAAAAAAACAATGGAAAGTCTTATTAAAACGGGAGCACTTGATAGTTTTGGGAATAGAGCGTCCCTGCTTGTCGCACTTCCAGAAATTGTTGCGAGGATCAATCAATTACGAAAGCAAAAGATAGATGGACAAAAATCCTTATTCGATGATGACAACGAAAGGTCCGACGAAGAATCAATTGATTTTCGACTGGATCAAATTGAAGATTATACAGACAAGGAAAAACTTGGTTTTGAAAAAGAATATTTGGGAATTTATCTTACTTCGCATCCACACATGGAAAAATTATCGTATCTACCTAACTACGGCACAATCTCTTTTGATGAGATTGAAGAAAAACCAGATGGTACAAGAATAAAAATAGGTGGTATCCTGGATAATGTAAAACGAATTTTTACCAAGAAAACCGGAGCTGAAATGGCTTTTCTTTCTTTGATGGATGAAAAAGGTATAGCAGTGGAAGTAGTTGTGTTTCCGAAAACGTTTGAAATGTGTAAAAATACCCTCATTAAAGACTCAGTTATCATTATTGACGGAAAAGTCGACACAAAAAATGACAAACCAACAATTTTAGCAGAAATTGTGACACCCATTGACAGTCTGATGCTTGACTTACCAGTTCAGACAAATTAAAATATGTCTGTCCCGAGTAGTCGGGATTTTTTTAGTTATGTTATCTCTCGCTGCAGAAAAAATCACACAAATTGGACCAATACCAATCACGAATACTCTCGTTGATACATTTCTCGTGGATATTATTTTGATTGCACTTGCGTGGTATATCAGCAAAAAAGCCACACTTATCCCGACAAAATTACAGGGAGTCATCGAATTAATTGTGGATGGATTGTATGGACTGACCGAAACTGTGGCAGGAAAACAAACCATGGTTATTTTTCCCTTTGTGATGTCATTCTTTCTTTTTATTCTTATCTCGAACTGGAGCGGATTGTTGCCGGTTTTGACAAGTGTCGGTTTTTATCACGGGAAAGAATTTGTTCCATTGATCAGAAGTGCATCGACAGATTTGAATACAACATTGGCTTTAGCATTGATTTCACTCGTGGCAACACATAGCATGAGTATTACTATTTTGGGCTGGAAACAATATGTCAGAAGATTTTTGTCTCTTAATCCACTTGCTCTTTATACAGGCATTTTGGAAGCAGTTTCTGAACTCACAAAGATCATCTCGTTTTCTTTCCGTCTTTTTGGTAATATATTCGTAGGAGAAATGATCCTTGGCACTTTGTCCGCAGCCTTTGCTTTCATTCTCCCTATACCGATTATTCTTTACGAACTTTTTGTCGGTGCAATTCAAGCAACTATTTTTGCATTGTTGACCATGGCATTTATGGCGATCTTTACATCGCCTCATGGGCAAGAAGCACATTAAAGAGATATTTTACAATTGAGGAGGTGATTTTTTTATGACAATTACAGTAACAGGAGGTATTATCGCAGCTATCGGAGGTATCGGACCAGGTATTGGTGTGGGCCTTATCGGTGCAAAGGCACTTGAAGCAATCGGACGAAATCCAGACGCATCTGGTAGAATTATCCCTATCATGATTGTTGCCATGGGTTTTGCTGAAGCTATCGCTATTTACTCATTGGTCTTTGCTTTCTTGAAATAAGAAGCTCTTTGGAAAAAGAGCGAGTGTTGGAAATTTTTCTTTTATAAATTAACTATAGTTAATATGAAAGTATTTATTTGTAATGCAAGCTCTAACGAAACTATTTTATTTATAAAATAATCTTATGGAAATATTTGGAACATTTGGATTAAATCCGATTCTGACAATTGCCCAAATTGTTAATTTCTTAATCATTTTATATATCTTAAAACGCTTTTTGTATAAGCCGCTTTTTCGCATTCTTAAAAAGCGGGAAGATTTGGTAAAAGAATCAGTTCAGAAAGCTGATGACAGTAACAAAGCGCTCGAGAAAGCACAAGAAGAAGAGCGAAAGATCATTGCCAAAGCACAAGAGACAGCCAAACAAATTGTTAGTGACGCTAAAGAACAGTCGAGCGATATTGTTAAACGTACAGAGGAAAAAACAAAGAAACAAACAGACAAGATGCTCAAAGATGCGAAGACACAAATCGAATTGGAGACACAACAAGCACAGAAACAACTCAACAAGTATGTCAGTCAACTTTCACTCGAACTCCTGAAGAAATCACTGGGTAATGTTTTTACGGAAAAAGAGCAAAGTGATATTATAGAGCGAGCTTTGAAAGAAATGCAAAAGCAACCTAATTAATTATGTATAGAAATAATTTAGAGCAATTAGTACTTGAAAGTTACAAAGACGGAAAACTTGATAAAGAAACTGTTGAATATATTGCTGATCGATTGACTCGAAATAAATTAAAGCAATATATTAATTTGCTCAAAGAAGAAGAACGAAAGAAAATCGTTTTTGTCACGACGCCAAAACCACTGACAGAAGATGATCGAAAGAAAATCTCAACGCTTTTTCCGAAAAAAGCCATTATTGAAGACATTGATCCCAAGATGATCAGTGGTATCAAACTCGTCGAGAATGATGAAGAGTATGAATTTAATCTAAATCAAACTTTTCATGATATAATAAGGTTTGTAAGTAATAATGATTGACAACAAAACAATAATTGAAAATCTAGAGAAAAAGCTTAGCTCTTTTAGTGCTGACCCAAAAACACAAAATGTTGGTAAAGTGGAAAAGAACACTGACGGTGTAATCACAGCATCAGGACTTTCTCAAGCATTCATGGGAGAAATGATTGACTTCCCAGATGGCAGTACAGGATTTATCCTCAATCTTGACGAAGATCATGTATCAATCGTCCTTCTTAGTGGTGGAGACAACATCAAAGAAGGAGATACTGTTAAAACCACAGGGAAACAATTAACTATCTCCGCAAACGAACAACTCCTCGGAAGAGTTGTAAACCCAATAGGAACCCCTCTTGATGGCAAACCGCATATTAAAAACGGTAAAGAAATGTCCCTTGAAAGAATAGCAGCAGGTGTTGTAGAACGTGAACCAGTGGGAACTCCACTCAAAACAGGTATCAAATCAATTGACGCGATGTTCCCTATCGGTCGTGGTCAAAGACAACTTATTATCGGTGACCGAGGACTAGGAAAAACAGCAATCGCAGTCGATACAATTATCAATCAGAGAGACACCATGAAAGGCCAAAAACCAGTAACTTGTATTTACGTTGCAATTGGACTAAAACAAAGCACTATCGCACAGGTTGTTGAAAAATTAAGACAAGAAAATGCAATGGACAATACGATTGTTGTCGCTGCGGGAGCCTCTGATGCTGCATCCCTCCAATATCTCGCTCCTTACGCTGGAGTTGCGATTGCAGAATATTTCCTCGAAAAAAGTGAAGATGTTTTAATTATTTATGACGATCTGACTAAACATGCTTGGGCATACCGTCAATTATCACTCGTATTACGCAGACCAGCAGGTCGCGAAGCATATCCTGGAGACATTTTTTACCTCCACAGTCGTTTACTTGAGCGTGCTGTAAGACTCAATGAAAAGAATGGTGACGGTTCGATCACAGCGTTACCTATTATTGAAACCCAAGCTGGAGATATCTCAGCATATATTCCAACAAACGTTATCTCAATTACTGATGGACAAATCTTTTTAGTCAGTGATTTGTTCAATGCCGGTGTCCGGCCTGCTATCAATACAGGAACTTCAGTTTCACGTGTTGGTGGAGCTGCGCAAACAAAAGCGATGAAGTCTGTAGCAGGAAAGATGAAACTTGAAATGTCACAGTTCCGAGAACTCGCAGCGTTCGCACAATTTGGAAGTGATCTTGACCCTGCCACTCAAGCACAACTTGAAAGAGGAAAAAGAATTAACGAAATTCTCAAACAACCACAATATCATCCATTCCCAGAAAACCTTGAAGTCCTTAGTATCGCAATTGTAACCAATGGTATGATTGATGACCTACCTGTAGAAGATGTCACTCGATTTGAACGAGAATTCCAAGAATACGCACTGAAGCATTATAAAAAGCTGGTAGAATCTTTGGGTGGTGACAACAAAATAACACCGGAAGCTGTCAAAGAAATTCAGAAAGCAGTTGATGATTTTAAAAAGAAATTTAGTAAATAAGCGATTAAAAAATGGCTAGCACATTACAATTACAAAGAAGAATTAGATCGGCACAAAATATTTCAAAAACGACAAAAGCGATGCAAATGATCGCAGCATCAAAGTTAAAAAAGGCTCAAGATGCAGCATTGTCATCTCGTCCATACGTTGAGAAACTTTTGGCAGTAACCGGCGAGGTATCAAAACGAGTTGAGAAATCTGCTCGCCCGCTCTATATGCAAGAGCGAAAAGATACTGGTAAAACATTATATGTTGTTATCGGTCCTGATAAAGGACTGTGTGGAGCATTAGTTACGAATTTAGTACGGGATTTAATAAAGAAAGCAGATGCTCAGGATTCATTTATCACGGTGGGTAAAAAGATTGAGAATCCGACAGCGCATATCAGTAAAAATATTGTAGGTTCATTCGAATTTGGAACGACCTTACCCAAATTTGATATGGTCTATCCAATTGTCAAACTGATTGATGAAGCATTTAAATCTGGTAAAATAGATAACGTCGAAATTTTATCATCACATTTTGTTAATGTGTTTATCCAGAAGCCGACACAAACTCATCTCTTGCCAATCCGCCCACAAGAGGAAGAGGTAGAAAAGAAGGAAACAAAATCTGAAAATGACGCATTCCAGCTCTTTGAGCCAAATGCAGAAGAAT
Source organism: Candidatus Levyibacteriota bacterium (assembly GCA_038253825.1). Lineage (GTDB taxonomy): Bacteria > Patescibacteriota > Microgenomatia > Levybacterales > UBA12049 > JACDET01. The sequence goes on along the minus strand of JBBSGT010000011.1, from coordinate 21,258 downwards.
TATTGCCAGATCTTTTGACACGATACACTGAAATGGCAATCTATCAGGAATTGATTGAAAGTTACTTGTCTGAGCAATCAGCAAAACTCATTTCAATGCAAAATGCGACAAATAACGCAAAAGATATTATAGAAGACTTAAAATTAGAGTATAATAAGACACGTCAAGCAAAGATTACATCAGAACTTCTTGATATAACAGGAAGTGCAGTTGCAAACTAATACTTTTTAAACCTATGGCTGAAACTAAAAATACAAATAATAATGAAGGAATCGTTATCAGAGTCCAGGGTCCGGTGGTCGATGTGTACTTTGAAGGTGGCGTTCCTACAATTCATGAAGCATTAACACTGATGCTTCCTAATAAAGAAGAACTGATACTTGAAGTCCAATTTGAAACTGGAAACAACGAAGTAAAAACACTCGCTTTTGGATCAACTGACGGACTTGCTCGTGGAACGAAAGTAAAACGAACCGGTTCACCTATTTCCGTTCCAACCGGAGACAAAACACTTGGAAGAATTTTCAATGTTTTAGGAAAAGTTATCGATGGAAAGAGTTTTGATCCAAAGGGAGTACCAACAGATGTTATTCATAAAGCTCCACCTGCATTGGTCGATCAAGAAACAAAACCACAAATTCTTGAAACCGGTATTAAAGTTATCGACCTCATTTCTCCCTTCGCAAAAGGTGGAAAAATCGGTATTTTCGGAGGAGCAGGAGTTGGCAAAACAGTTATCATTCAAGAACTTATCCGTAACATTGCGAAAGAACATGCTGGTCACTCTGTTTTTGCAGGTGTTGGAGAACGTACTCGTGAAGGCACAGATCTTTGGCTCGAAATGAAAGGTTCAGGAGTTTTGGATCAAACAGTGATGGTCTATGGACAAATGAACGAACCTCCAGGAAATCGTCTCCGTGTCGCTCTATCAGCTTTGACAATGGCCGAATATTTCCGTGATGTTAAAGGTGAAGACGTTTTGTTCTTTATTGATAATGTTTTTCGTTTTGCACAAGCCGGTTCTGAGGTATCTGCACTTCTTGGTCGAATGCCAAGTGCTGTCGGTTACCAACCGACTCTAGCAACTGAAATTGGTGCATTGCAAGAACGTATTACCAGTACGAAAAAAGGCTCTATTACATCATTACAAGCTGTCTACGTACCAGCGGATGATTATACGGACCCAGCACCGGCAACGACTTTTGCGCATATGGATGGAACTGTTACTCTTGAGCGATCGATCGCAGAACAAGGTCTTTACCCAGCTGTTGATCCACTGACATCAACTTCAAGAATGCTGGATCCAAATATCGTCAGTCAAGAACATTATGATGTAGCACGAAATGTTCAGCAAGTACTGCAAAAGAACAAAGATCTCCAAGATATTATTGCAATTCTGGGTATGGATGAATTATCTGATGAAGACAAGCTTACAGTCACTAGAGCACGTAAAATTCAAAGATTTATGAGTCAGCCATTCTTCGTCGCTGAAGTCTTTACTGGATCACCTGGTAAATATGTCAAAGTTGAAGATACGATTAAAGGATTCAAAGAAATTTTGGAAGGTAAACATGATAATCTCCCCGAGCAAGCCTTCTATATGGTAGGATCAATTGAAGAAGCAGTTGAAAAAGCAAAGAAATCCAAATAGTTCCAATCTTTATGAAACTTGATATTGTATCCCCGGAAAAAACGTTATATTCAGGTGATGTCGAACAAATCACTATCGATACAGTCGATGGAAGAATAGGGATACTTCCCCACCATGTCAATCTTTTCACCAAAGTTAGAACTGGAGAGCTCAAGCTCAAAGTGAATGGTAAAGAAGAACTACTCGCAATTACAGGAGGTTTTCTCCAAGTTAGTAACAACACGGTGACAATCCTTGCTGATTATGCAATCCACGCAGAAGATATTGATGTGCAAAAAGCGGTGGAAGCACAAAAACGTGCTGAAGAACTTCTCAAGAAAAAAGAAGGACAACTTTCTGATGCTGAGTATGCAGAGCTTCAATCTGCTCTAGGAAGAGCTATTCTTGAACTTCGCATTGCAGATCGACGAAAAAGAAGAGTCAATTAGTTGTGGTATTAAAATACTCATTTTCTCTTGACAAATTTACCACTTATTACAGTAATTTAAGCACTAAATAAAGAGTAATAAATATAGACACTTCCCCATTTTCTCTTTTTAAACTTCTTAAATTTCCCCAAAAATCACCATTATTTCTTATATTGGCAATTAAATAAAAAATATGCTAATTCCCCGGCATCCATCATTTTAACTACAAAATAAAGCTAAATTAGAAACTAATAAGAATCTCCCTGCATTTTCATTTATACGGAACATAGCCTGGATAAATTTCTTTAAACTCCTTGGATAAAATATTTATGTTACATTTTTGTATTCATAAATAGACTGTGTTATAATTTTTTACTCAATAAAACTGGTTGCGCTCTCCACTGCTTTTCTTTAAAATACAACTAAATGCCTACGTAGCTCAACGGTAGAGCAGCGGTATCGTAAACCGCAGGTTATCGGTTCAAATCCGATCGTAGGCTCAGTAAAATAAATCCTAAAAACTTTCATGAATTCCACACAACCACACCAAGACAAGCACTATGCTTTTTTCGTCTCCAGTCGCTGGAGAAATCGAGATAATATTCGTGAACTCACTAAAAAAATTCGTGAGAAAGGCTACAGTGTCTATTGTTTCTTGGAAGCTAATCACAGTATAGAAAGAATTGAACAAGATCCTGAAGAATCCATGCAGGAATTTGAGAACCTGGATTGGCAAAATGACAAGTACGTAAAACAAATATTCGAAAATGACATGATTGGAGAACGAAATAGTGATACTTTCATAATGCTTTTGCCCGCTGGCAAATCATGTCATATTGAAGCCGGAATCGCATATGGTTTAGGAAAAAAATGTATTTTAATTGGAGAACAAAAAGAAGCGGAAAGTCTCTATCTTATTTTTGACATACGGTATCCGAGTGTAGAAGCATTTCTTGCAAGCATCTAGCTCCACATCTTTACAACATCTGCTACAATACTATTGAAATATAAGAATGAAAGATTCACGCCTAAATAGCAGTCTCGAGAAAAAAGCTTATCATAATATTATATTGGCTGTACTCGGAGTTATTATTCTCCTCATTATTTTGGCACTTTTTGGGACAAGATTACTTATCGGATTAAGTTTATTAACTGAAAGAGGAAAAGCTAGCACTAGTAATCCACAAACTCAAAAAAGTGATACCTATGTTGCTCCACCAACACTTAATCCTGTCGTTAGTGCTACCAACAGTGCGCAAATTGCTATTTCGGGTACGAGTCTTGCTGATCAAAAAATAAATTTATATATTAATGGAAATCTTGTTGATAATGTAACTGTGCAAGAGGACAATAATTTTAACTTCCCATCTGTACTACTGCAGAATGGACAAAATTCTATAAAAGCAGTTGCAGTAACAAAAGAAAATAACAAAAGTAACGCTTCAAATATTCTATCCATATCACTTCTTAATAACCTTCCAGAATTAACGATAGAACAACCTCAGGACGGACAAGGATTTGATAAGAATGCCGGACCGGTCAATATCCAAGGCCAAACTGACCCCGGTGCTCAAGTAACAATTAATGATTCTGTCGGTATTGTAGACGATCAAGGGAAATTTAGTTATCTGTATAATTTAAAGGATGGTGACAATGATCTAAAAATCGTAGCAACAGATCAGGCCGGCAATAAAACTACAAAAGAAATTCATATTCATTCCAACTAGTCTTCTTCTCCCATTTTTAAAAAACCAAACTGTAACCACATCCACATCATAATTGCCGGGAAAAAGAGACTATTAATAAATAACGCATTTACAAATAATCCTATGCTTGAAGAGAAAGCTACAACACCTTGCATATTTTGTTTTTGTCTTGATGCTTTAAGCAATTTAAACCACAGAAAACAATACGCAGCTAATCCAACAACACCTGTAGTTGCAAAGACAAAAAGCAAACTCATATCTACTCCGGCATCTGCATGATCAGGAAATTTAGAAGGCTCTTTTTGAAAATGATACTTCTCTTGGGCATATCGGTACGCATCAAATCCAACACCGACAATTGGATGGTCTCGGATAACAATGAGTGCGTGTTGATCTGTTACCAGTCGGGCCATACTTGATCTAACTCGGAAAAGATTAAGATTTTCGATATAAAAATATGGGGAAATAATAAGAATGAACAAAGTGAGGAGACCAATCAAAATAAAAATAAACTTTCTTTTTTGTAAAAGTAAAAAGAATGTAATTCCTGAAACAATAAGCATTAAGAATGCACTTCGCGAATAGGTTAAAAAGATGGCAATAAGTGTAATGACAATGAGTGAGCAAAAAACAAAAAACATTTTTTTCGATAACTTTTTTAGTTTTTGAAATAAGAAACCAAAAATAAAAAAAAGATAGAGAACTAAAAAAGTCCCAGCAAAATTTGGATCAAGGAAACTTGAAAACATACGATAAAGGTGCTCATCCCAGCCTTGATAAAAGAGATTTCTCAAACTTGGATAAAGAAAAAATTGGAGATAACCGATCAGCAAAATAACTATTCCATCAACAATCATAAGCTGTTGAATCTTACTTTTGAATTTATCATCAAGTTGGATTACGGCAAAAAAGATACTCATATAGCCTATCCACCGAATGAGATATAAAAATGCAACAAAGGTTTCTTTTGGTTGCAGCCAGAAAGTATTAATTAATAAGGAAAGTAAACCAACAACAGGAAAGAAAAAATAATGCCATTTTAAAGAAGCTCTCCAGGATTTATTACGGATATACAATACTGCAACCCAAACTGTAAGAAGTATTGCAATTGCATCAAGTGGTTTAAAATAAATATCATTACCGAGTCCAAAACGCAAAATTTCGCCAAAAGGCAAGAAGAGTAACATGATAATAAGAAGTATTTTTAATAGGCGCATATTTTGGGACACACTCCTTTTGGAGGCTGGTATAATTGTACCAAGGTTTTATCATTTTTGTAGATCAACTGCCAATTCTTAAATCTTGCCGGCAAACGACTGTTCTGCACGGCGACATAATCAAACTTGTTCCATCTTTGCACCCAAGAGTTGTCAACAAATGGGAAGTCTATGTAATATAAATTATGAAATCCAAAAGTTAAAACGCGATCATTCTGTGTGATATGTTTTGCAAAATAATTGTCTGTATCATAGAAGTCACCAAATGAGAAGTTTAGATGGTTTCTGAGAAATGTTTGTTTACTTTCCATTCCAAAAATAACCGGTACATATTTCGCATTAGCCGCTCCACGATAAAGAAGCGAAATCAATGAAACAAAAACTATCACAGTAAATAATAACTTCGGTAATAACTCCCCAAATCTTTTTTTATTTTCTGTAATTTGTTCGACTATCGCTGCTATGATTATTGAGAATGCAGGAAGATACGGCAGTATAAATCGTCCACCACCAGTACGAGGAGTAAAGTACCACACAACAATGGCAATTCCTGAAAAGACAACTAAATATTTTACTTCTTTTTTGAATTTGACGAAAGTAAAGAAAAGTAATGGTAAAAATAATAAATAAATTGGAGAAACGGGATCTGATGCATGGGTAAATAATGTCCATACTTCTTTGAAAAATCCGAATACGGAAAATACCTCAGGCGTTACTTCATAGTTATGAGTAAAAAACGGAAAAACAGGATTGCCTGTATGGATAAATGAAAAGATAAACCATGGAAGAGGAATAAGCAGCACAATAAGCCAATAAACAAATAATCGAATAAACAAATGGAAAACACTTTCTTTGTCATTCCCGCGAAGGCGGGAATCTATATAATGGATTAGTATGAGAATACTAAGAATCAAAACAGTACCAAATGCTAGCAATTTTGTCGTTACTGCAAATCCAATCATAAGCGCTGAGATAATTAACCATTTCACTTTTTTCGTTTCAAACCAATTAAGCAAACCCCAGATTGACATCGTTTCAAAAAATGTCCTGATTAGATCGATATATGCAGTCGTTGATTCCCAATCAACCACCAAATTGCTGTAGAAGATAACAACCGCTAACAAACAAATCAATGGAGAAAAAATTCTCCGTGCTATTTTATAGATTGCAATCGAAATGAGAATGCCAAAAAGAAAATGAATGATCTTTGCGGTTATCTCGTTCCCAATCCCCAATGCTCCTGTATAAAGCATCTCCCCCAGTTTCGGCATATCACTGTAATAGAGTAATCCCCCCGGGATATGATATATAGAATGCTGCAGGAGATAAAGCTTAGGAAGCGTCAAATGATACCAGAGCGCATCAAAGGCCAGTTCGGGACCAATTGCACCAATAAGATTTACCAACGCCTGTAAAACGATTAAGACCGCCAAAAGAGAAAGAAGTTTATTTTTAAAAATTGATTTGAGTGAAAATTTTACACTCTTTATTTTTCTAAAAGACAAAATAATATATTTTTTTTCAATAAAAAGAAGGATTGCTAACCACCCAACGGTTACTATAGTGACGTTCTCTTTCGTCAATAATCCTAACAATCCAAAAAAGAAAATGAGATAGGAATAAATGCCGATAGCAATTGCTAAAGAGAACATAATGTTATTTTACATGAAGTTTAAAATATAAGCATGAGTTTTATGGATTTATAGGCTTACTTTTCAAACAATACTCCTCATAAATTAGCGTAAAAGAATAGAGGTTTATCTTATTTCATTATATTTTTATTACAAAGTCTTGTCATAAATCTATTATTTCTATAGTTAAATAGAATTCTTATTACAAGAAATAAAAACAGAAAGGAGGTGAAATATATGCTTAAAACAAGAATGTCTCATAAAGATGTAAACCAAGAAAATGCTGAATTACTACCACAGCGCGAGGAATTGTCATTACTCAATGTCGCAGCTCCAGTTAATGCTGCAGTTGCTGTAAATGCATTAAGTAGTGGTGGTGGTGCTTTCGCAATCGCAAAACAATGTAATTGGATTTACCAAAATTAATCCGGTTAGGTATGGGGCGGGTCATTTTAAAAGACTCGCCCTCATACTTTTTTAATTCATATCTACGAGCAAAACATTATGAAATATCTCAATGAAGGAATTGAAATTATTGGTAAATCGCCAGATTCAGGATATACTATTCCACTTTATCTCATCCGCACATCTGAGGGGAAATTTATTCAGTTAACAACATTATTATTTTATACTGTTGTTGCGTTGCAAAAAGAAAAAAAATTAAAAGCAGTTGCGCAAGAAGTAAGTTTAAATGTAGGAAAAATTGTAGATACGCAAATAATAAAGTATTTAATGCGTACGAAATTGGCACCCTTAGGAATTATCAGAGATTCAAATCCTGCATCTCAACAAGAACAGAAATCAACAAATATAATTCTGAGTCTTACCTATCATTTCACACTCATACCAGAGCATGTGGCTCAATTCCTGGCTAAGTTATTCACTCCACTCTTTTATCCCTTTGTTATCGGTGTGGTATTAACAAGTTTTGTAGAAGTGAACATTTGGCTTTTTATGACACAAGATCTGGGGAATGCAGTCCAACAAATTATCTATCAACCATCTTTATTTTTATTACTTGTAGCTTTAGTACTTTTAGGAACCCTCTTTCATGAAATAGGCCATGCGACGGGCTGTGAATATAGCGGAGGTAAACCGAGTAGAATCGGTGCGGGATTATATATTGTCTGGCCTGCTTTTTTTACTGATATCACAGATGTATATCGACTCAATAGAGCAGCAAGACTACGCAGCGATGTGGGTGGAATTTACTTCAATGCAATCTTTTCATTACTTGCAACCGGTATATATTTTCTTACACATTTTGAACCGTTATTGCTTTTGATTGTTTTTCAAAATATAGAAATTCTCCAACAGCTTTTACCGTTTTTGCGTTTGGATGGTTATTACATTGTATCTGATATTGTAGGTGTTCCTAACCTCTTCGCCCATATAAAACCAATACTCTTCAGTCTCCTACCAGGACAAGCACAAGCGGCTCCAAAAAATCTCAAACGATGGGTCAGATGGGTAGTGACAACATGGGTACTCCTCACTATACCTACGCTTATTTACTTATTTTGGGTGTTGTTCACTGATGCACCACATTTGATGACAACTACCTGGTCTTCCGTTCTGTTGCAAATGAAAGCAATGCAGGAAAATCTTAATAGCAGTAACTATGTGATAGCAAGCATCCGCGGTTTACAGCTCCTTATTATCATCCTTCCTGTCCTTGGAATATTTGCAATGAGTTTTCGCTTTGGGAAAAAAGGTTTAGAAATTCTTTCTCGTGTGTCTGGTAATTTATTGGTAAGAAGATAATTACTATCGAGTTACTTTTCAAAAAGTACGTAAGCATATCAGATTTTGTATAATATCATCACATTTGAACATACAAAAATCGCACGAAATCTCTTCTCATTTAACTCGTTATGCCTATATTGATTCTCTTCGTGGATTGGCAGTTATAGGTGTTTTGCTTGCACATGTTAGTCATTATAGTAATATTGTTTATCCTTCTTGGCTTCAAATTCTTACTGCCGCAGATGTCGGCCCCAGAGGTGTTCAATTATTTTATGTTGTCAGTGCGTTTACTTTATGTCTATCCTTCTCTAACAGGAAAAGTATGGAAAAACATGTCCTGAGAAATTTTTATATCCGCAGGTTTTTCCGTATAGCTCCGCTTTTTTACCTCGCAATCCTTTATTATCTTTGGCAGCAAAATTATTGGAGCGATAATCCGCAGCACTTTTCATTACTTAACATCTTAAGTACTTTCACCTTTATTAACGGCGTCTCTTCTGATTGGATTAATAACGTTGTTTTTGGAGGATGGTCAATAGCTATTGAGGTAACATTTTATTTACTCTTTCCGCTGCTTTATTATAAATTAAAATCTTTTCGATTTGCACTCTTAACTACTGTCATCGTTGCGATTGCTATGCAACTGCTTCGATTATATCTACTCTCTTTCCCCGCAATTCATCAAAGTCCAGATTTTCAAACTTATACTTTTGAGTTTTTTCCTTCACAATTACCTATATTTTTAATTGGCATGACAACTTTCTTATTCATGCACGAGGATATTTCAAAAGAGAAGAAATATCAGCTGAAATGGTACGTGGTTGGAGGTGGTTTATTGTTAATTGCTCAAGCATTATTACCCATAAAACTTATTGCTGGACATTACATTTATGGAATTATATTTGGAATATTACTTTTTACTCTCTCAAAATATCCGCATAAACTTTTGGTTAATCTAGTAACAGTTTATATGGGGAAAATAAGTTTTAGTCTCTATCTTTGTCATATGGCAGTTTATTATTGGTTAACGCAATTGGGGCTAAACCATTACCTTCCGATCAATCCTTATCTTAATTTTGGGATTCGCTTTATTCTGCTTACGTTTTTATCCTCACTGATTGCGAGTATGCTTTACTTTACGGTAGAAAAAGGTGGGATTATTCTTGGTAAAAAAATAATAAACAAACATGAAAAGGTAACTCCTAAATATATATCCTCAACTGCTAGAACGTGGTAAAAAAACTTTTATAAATTTTTCGTTAAAGTAAATCATTGTTAGAAAGTAAAGAGATAAACTATATTACGTAATTTGGAAAACGTAATCATTGTTAAATCTTTTTATCAAATGTATTGATTTATCCTTTAATAATTCATTGATCAATTCTTTCCCACTTGGTAATATTTTATGATTAATTTTGTACTTATCTACATGAAGTTGATCAAATTCCTTTGCATGCACGATAATGTATTTTACTTTCATATGTTTTATGATTTTCAGTGATTCTTCTGAAGGAAATGTTGCATCAAGAGAGTATGCCATCTTTTGCCACGCGGGAGGCGTAAATCCCCCCCCACCATTTACAGTTCTACGAAAGTGAATAGTTGAATAGTACATTCTCCAAAATTCTATGTTTGCGTAAGGAAACATATTCCAGTTATAGAGCGGCACCTCAATTATTGTTGCTTCCATAGGCGTGGTCGTTAGCCACTGTTCTACAGCCGGAAAATTCTTAACTGCTGGTACCGTAAAAAAACGCATAGGGAAATTATATTCGCTAATGCAGGACACTATAAGGAAACAATAAACTATCGTCTGCTTCCATAAGGAATACTTTTTTAGGAAATAGTGCAAAAAAAGAGCAATCAAAATTGCCATTGCAAGAAGAAAGAGCATTTCCCACCGTGCTGAATTTCTAAATCCTTGAAATCCAGGTAACAAATAATAAAACGCTGCATAGGGTAATGGTATGGGAAAGGGTTTATGAATTGTCACTCTTCCAAGATGAAGAAATGGACCCAGACTTAAGATCAATCCTGTGATTGCAATTGTTAGAAAAGAACTAAAATAAGTAATCTTATTTCTCTTTTGCCATCCAAAAATAAATACAAAAATACCTAACAAGAAAAATACGACACCTGGAAATCCTGGTTTAAATTCATTGTTTTGCGAGATACGATTGAAAGGTAACGAATTCAATAAAGGCTGTAACTTAGTGAAAGATGAAGAATAGAAATAGTCCTCTGGCTGTAACGCGAAATGAATTGTATCTCGAATATCTCGAACATAATGAAATTCTTTTGAGACAGCATAATAGGGATACATAATAGGAATAAGTAATACTATGGAAAATATAAAAAGTATGATATTTTTTTTCTCCATTAAAACTAATACTTGTTTATGATCTTTAAACCATGCAAAAGCCAATATTATAACATATGAAAAAAGAATAAAGTATCCAGCAATAAAATTGTTATATGTCTGAAGTAAAAAGAAGATTAAACTTATAAATAAAAACTTTGTTTTCTTAGTCTTAAAAAAATGAAGAAAAAACAGTAAAGATAAAGGAACAAATTCTACAGCTATCATTTGTATATGGACATAGAAACTAAGAAACGCTGGCGAAAAAATAACAATAATTCCTGCAAGCATCGCAGCATAGAAATTTTTTGTTAGGTAATATGCAAGTAAATATAACGAAAAACCAACTAGAATAATTGATGAAAAAACAGTAAAATTAACAACAACTATTGGCTGTTTGATAAGTAAAAGTGGAATGATTGCAAGAAAACTCGTAACTAAATTAGGATCTGAGTCGGCAAGACCGATATGGTAGGGATAAAAAATATTCGTATCATATAAGTTAAGTATATTTCCTGATAGTAACGAATGAATTGCCCAATTATAAATCCATGCATAGTTAAGTTCATCTCCATAGCCCGTAATATACTCTCCCATATGCGATATCAAAGGATAGGTTATAATGACACCTGCAAGAACAAATAAGAAAAAAGCGAATATTGTTAAAATGAAATGTCTGTTTTGGATTGATTTCATGATGAATAATGGAAGAGTTGCTGCTATAATTCTAACATACTAAGGTAAATTTATTGAGATGATTAAGCAAAAAAATACAATTGCAATTATTGGGATTGGAAGAGTAGGACTTCCCTTTGCACTTGTCCTTGCTGACAGTGGATATATTGTTTATGGTATTGGCAGAGATAAAGCTAAAATAGATACATTACTCCAAGGTATTATGCCTTTTAAAGAGGAAGGTATTGAATCATTAAAAAAACATATTGGAAAGGAATTTATTCCCACAACCTCTTATGAACCTATCAGTGAAGCAAATATAATTATTTTGACACTTGGCACTCCAATTGATGAAAATATGAATCCTGTTCTTGATCAGATTAATATAACTATGGAAAAACTCACAAAGTATCTAAAAAAAGGTCAGCTTATCATTTTACGTAGTACCCTCTCCCCTAATACAACACGTTATGTCAAAGAAGCTCTTGAATTACAGACAAAATTCAAAGTAGGACGTGATATTTATCTTGCCTATTGTCCTGAACGCATTGCAGAGGGAAAAGCCATCGATGAAATTAGAGAGTTACCTCAAATTGTCGGTGGGATAGATCCAATTTCTTCAAGAAGAGCTGCTAATTTTTTTTCGAGCTTTCAGGTAAAGTGTCACATCACTGATGCAAAATCTGCTGAGTTAGCCAAACTTTTCTCTAATATGTATCGATATATCTCTTTTGCAATCGCTAATGAATTTATGGTTTTGGCAGAAAGTTATAATAGAAACATTCATGAGATAGTGGATCTTGTGAATACAGGTTATAAAAGAGGGGGGCTTGCATTACCAGGTCTTACCGCTGGTCCTTGTCTTTTTAAAGATGGGTTTTTTCTCATTAATGAAAATCCTTTTTCTGATTTGATCTCTATGAGTTGGAAGATTAACGAAACAATCCCTCTCTTTTTAGTTAAAAAGCTACGAGAAAGAATTAATGTTAAAGGCAAAAAAGTAGTAATTCTCGGACTAGCTTTCAAACCGGAGATTGACGATATACGTGAATCACTTAGTTTTAAGATAAGAAAAGCACTTTTACGTGAACATGCAAAAGTAGTGCTGCATGATCCATATGTTAAAAACTATCAAGGTCAACCTGTCCTGAAAGATTTACCTGAAGCAATCGAAAAAGCAGATGCAATTATTATTGCAACACGACATAATATGTATATAAAGAATAAATCTAAGATACTCAAAGCAATTTCTAAAGATACATATATCTGTGATATCTGGAATGTCTTTGGTATTAATAAATTAGTATTTACTGCTAATCAAGTTAAAAAATAACTATGAAAATATTGGTCACCGGCTCTGCTGGGTTTATCGGAGGATATCTTGTTCAAGAATTATTAGAGAATGGCTATGATGTTGTCGGAATAGATAACTTTTCGAAGTATGGAAAAATTGAGAAAAGCTATGATAATCATCCACATTACCGATTTATCTCAGGAGATATAAAAGATACAAATTTACTTAAGGAAGCGCTTACTGATTGTGATTATCTTATTGCTTTAGCTGCTAAAATTGGGGGCATTAGTTATTTTCATACTTATGCCTATGATTTGCTCGCTGAAAACGAGAGAATTACGGCCGCGACATTTGACGCAGCGATCAATGCATTCCAGAATCATTCGTTAAAAAAGATTGTCGTAGTTTCATCAAGTATGGTTTTTGAATCATCTAATACTTTTCCCACTCCAGAATCAGTGCTTTCATCTACTCCCCCTCCGAAATCAACCTATGGATTTCAAAAACTAGCAACAGAATACTTTGCAAAAGGAGCATGGGAACAATATAAACTACCTTATACAATCATAAGACCCTTTAACTGTGTCGGAATAGGTGAATCAAAAGCACTTGGTGGAAAGGAAATAAAGAGTGGTAATGTTACACTCGCGATGAGTCATGTTATACCAGATCTTGTACAAAAAATACTGAAAGGCCAAGATCCTTTGCATCTGCTTGGTGATGGTAATCAAGTCAGATGCTATACCTATGGTAAAGATATTGCACGTGGTATTGTCAAAGCAATGGTTTCTACCAAAGCAAAAAATGAAGACTTTAATATCTCAACAGAAACTGCTACGAGCGTTCTCGAATTGGCAGAACTTATATGGGGGAAAATAAACAGTGATAATCCTTTTCGTTATGTAGCAGACAAACCATTTGTTTATGACGTACAAAAAAGAATTCCTGATGTCACCAAAGCCAAAAAGGTTTTGGACTTTACAGCGACCACCTCCCTCGATAGCATGCTCGATGAAATAATTCCTTGGATAGAAAAACAAATAAAAATTGGCAAAATATAAGTATGAATAGGAAAACTCCCACGATATCAATTATCATACCAGTTAAAAATGAAGGCAAAAATATCGCATCAGTAATAAACCAATTACAAAAATCAATTTCGATTCCTTTTGAGACATTAATTATTTATGATGATCCTTCTGATACTACCAAGCCAATGGCCGAAAGAATTATTAAGGAAAAGGCAATTAGAAATTTCTTTGTAATACAAAATAACCAAGGTGACAAAAATGGCGTTATCAATGCTATAAAAACTGGGATAAAACATGCCAAAGGTAATGCTGTGGTTATAACCATGGCTGATCTTTCTGATGATATAACCCAAATTCCCACTATGTATAAATTACTGGAGCAAGGATATGACATTGTGTGTGCCTCAAGGTATATGCCTGGGGGAGAAAAAATTGGTGGGCCTTTTTTAAAGACCTTTCTATCAAAAGCTGCAGGTATGACTCTCCAAAAACTGTATAGTGTCCCCACTCATGATGCCACTAATGCATACAAAATGTATAAAAATACCCTTCTCAAGAATATTACAATTGAAAGTAAAGGTGGCTTTGAATATTCACTCGAGATAGTACTTAAAGCTCATAAAGGAGGCTATAAAATCACTGAAATACCAACAGTTTGGAAAGATAGAGTTGATGGAAAATCTAATTTTAAGCTTTGGAAATGGCTCCCTCAATATATAAAAACATATTCTATTATATTTAGAAAATAAAATTATTCCTTTGATGAGAGAACCTAGATTCATCAGAATTTTATGATGACAAAACTATGTTAATTTACTCTCAAATATAAACAATAGAGATAATAAATCAAAATAACCAACATCCATAGCGAAAATATGAGAATAAAAATTGATCTAGAAGTTATTATTTTGCTTACTTTGCCTTTTCCCATAGTAGCCACAACTTTGAACGAACTAAAAATGAATGCAAAGACATCATCATGGCAAAAACGAAACCAGGTAATCCATCCTGATATCCACCCTTAATAAAATAATTTAGAACAAATTTTGACTTCGGATAAAAAATGATCGTAAACCAATTAGCTGTTTTTTTCTTTTTAAATAATTCTTGCGCTCGTAAATCCGTATAAAAATTTATTTCTTTGAGAAACTCTGTTATTGTCGTATGTGGATAATGATCAAGATAATTTTGCAATGTTAAGGTTTTGCCACTCACTTTCCATTCCTCATGAACTTGCCCCTCCCATTTCCCTGCATCTTTTTTTGCCAAACGAAGTAACGTAATATTTCCTGTTTCACCATGCCTTAGTAATTTTCCCCACATAGTATCCTGCCGTTTGATATAAAATCCCGAAAAATACTCAAGAGATTCATTCGTCCGTTGCATTATTTCATACCACAAAGCACTAGAAACGCGTTCATCTGCATCAACAAATAATATCCAGTCCCCATTTGCTTTTGTAAGGGCAAAATTTCTCTGCTGCGCAAAGTCATTTTGCAGTGTATGATGAAATACTTTTGCACCTTTTTTCTTGGCAATATCTACTGTTTTATCTTCGGAATAATCATCAATGACAATTCGCTCATCGCACCAGGAGAGACTATCAAGACATGCTTCAATATTCTTCTCTTCGTTTCTAGTTAAAACAATCGCGCTAATCATTATTTATTTTCTGTTACTATTATACCTTTATTTGTTTCCGATACAAAGATCTTCAGCTTTTCTTGTTTCTTGGATGGACCATGCCCTAGCCACCAGGTTAAATATTCATATGGCATAGTAAAACTGGCAAAATTACTCCCTTCACCTTTTCCAATAATCGTATATTGTTTCTTTTGGGTTTTAGAGACAATAGTTTGTGCTGCTTTCATTCTTTCTTGGAAAGGGTAGCCGTATTTGTCCTTTGTCATAAAATAATTATTATTTACTAACATAGAGACGTTACCAAAACCTATTATTAATAACGCTACTATACCGATCAATACTAATTTTCTCTGTTTAAACAACTTTTCCAGTCCTACCGCAAAGGCAAGAAAAGTCGCAGGGAAAAACATCGGCCAATAAGCGTCTGAGGATGTATGCAATGCAAGGTAGCTTAGAAAAGGAATCGTAAAAGAAAGATATAAAGCAACAAGTGCATTGTCGGATTTCTTTTCATTGATTAAGCGATACATGCAATATGATAAATAGATAAATACCGCCATAAACAATATAATTGCAATTTCCTGCTGTGGAACAAAAATAAGATCCTTTATTTTTTCTGCTGTGAATGGAAGAAAAGGTGCTAAGGGAGTAAATACAGTATCATTATGAATATCAGGATAACCAAATAATCTTGCAAAGCGATATACAATCCAAAGTATAAATTTTACCGTTTGAGGAAAACCATGTGTCCGATCGTAAAGTAACATAGGTATCATCGGTATGAACCAGGCGAAAAAAGAAATAATAAGTATTTTTTTATTTGATAACTCGGTGGTGAACTTTTTCTTTTTCCAAATTCCAAAGGCTAAACATGCAATCAAAATAAGAGAAAAGGGTGTGGTCGATATTTCAAAGTTATAAAGACACGCTACTAATAAAACTACTAACGGGAAATATTTGATACCTCCGCTTAGCCATTTATAAAGCACATAGATAAATAATAAAACAACTAGAGGAATAAAACTCGTATGATACGGCTCTCTGGCATTTATAATAACTAATGGAGAAGTTGCATAAAGAAAAGCCGCGATCAAACCTGTATTTACTGAAAACATCCACTTTCCAAGAAGATATATTAAACCAACAGTAAATACTCCCACTCCCGCGACAAAATAGCCAGGCGCTAGAGGATTAAAATGGGTTAAAGAAAAAATAATTGCCAGCACATATGTCCAAAATGGACCTTGATGCAACCAAGGATGACTAGAAGCAATACCTACAAGTGGCATTTTCCCGCTCAAGATCATATCCCGACCAGAAATATAAAACCACTCCTGATCCCCAAAGAAAGACATAAGATCAGAAAGGTGATAAAAGAGTAAGAAGGTGGAGATAATTATAATAACTGATAAAATAGCCCTATACATTTCTATAATTATATACTAGAATCAACCTAATAACATTGGAAATGTATTTTAGGCAAATTTGAATTGATTTAATGGAATATCTAAATTAATTGTGCTTAAACTCATCAAGTCTACATTTTATAAAGAAAATGTAGTTAAAAAAGAATTAGATTCTTTTATTAAAAACGCAGAAGTTTTAAGTTTCGGAAAAGAATGTATTACATTTGAAAAAATTTTGCAAAATGGCAAAAAAGGAAATATTGTATTTTTGTTAATAGTGGTAGTTCAGGAAATCTAGCAATTATTCAAGCTTTAATGAATATAAAAAAAATTAAGCGAGGAGTTAATGTTGGATTCTCTGCGTTACATGGTCTACGAATGTTATGCCTCTTATTCAACTTGGATTGAAACCTATACCCATAGATATTTCTTTGGAGACACTTAATATATCTCCTACTACGCTTTCAGAAACAATAAAAAAGTCAAAAATTAAAATGCTTTTTTTAACAAATCTTCTAGGTTTCTACGATGAAATAATTAAAAAAAGGAATACTATTTTTTTGAATATTGCTACGAGATTATATAATAACAAGGATAAATTTCACCCTCTTAAATGGGATCATATAGAATATTTATCTAATTTTTCTATACCGCTCATCTGCAAATCTAGAAAAATAAGAGATGACTTAGTAGAGAAATGTAATGGTAAAATTAAGGTAAGGCCATTAGTAAGAGGAGATATTACCACACAACCATTTTTCAAAAAGTATATTCGGAAATTCAAACAACCACTATCTAATTCAGAACTTATACAAAATCAAGGATTTTATATTGGAAACAACCCAGACTTAACTCAAGATGATATTGACGTAATCTTACAGACCTTATCATAATTCTTTTTTCAGTTATTTTGAGGGAAATAATAATTTTGTAGTATAATATATAATGAATGGAATTGCTAAAAGGGAGCCAATCAGAGCAGATATTCCGGCACCGACAATACCAAAATGATTAATAAATGTGAAAAGAGTTGCTAACATACCAGCTATTGTTGCAAATGTGATAACCGTAACATATCTTTGTTTGATTTCACTCCAAAAAAGCGCATTTGATAAACCTGCAATCCCTTTAACAAATCCAAGGAGCGATAAAATCGGTAAAACTGTTGCAATAGCAGACCACTTTTTTCCGAGGATAAAAACAAAAAAATGGGGAAATGTAACGAAAATTATTACAACAGGAATTGAAAGAACTACTACCATCAAGAATGTTTTTACATACGCGTCTTTTAATTGTTTTCTATCCTTTGATAACTTTGTAAATATTGGAAACATGACATAACCAAAAACGTTTCCAAGCTCGACCAGAGGGATAACTGCTAAAGAATAGGCTAGTTGATAGATACCTAATGATGAGGCACCCAAAATTCTTCCTACCGCTATATTATCTATATTAAAAAATAAATAATCAAAAACTGCTGTTGCTGTCACCCATTTTCCTCTATGAAAAATTTTTGAAATATATGCTTTTTCAAATTGTAAAGTTGGACGAGGAGATACAATTATATATGATAAGACAAGCTCTATTATAACACCTGCAAGAAGACCGATCACAATACCTATTGGATTTTTTGTTAGATAGGTAATAATGATTGATATTGCAGTATCGGTTACAAGAATAATCATTTGATACCAAAAATTCTTTGCAAAAAGTAATTCTTTCTGTAGCTTTACCACTGCAGGATTTATAAATCCTCTCAGTAAAGGAACAATACTTATAGAATAAAGAAGAATTACTGAAGACGGAGAATGGAAAAAACTAGCAATATACGGAGTTGCTAATAATAAGAGTAGTGTTATAATTATACCTCGTAGGACAGAAACTATCCAAGCAGAGCTTACATATTTATCTGTCTCCTTCTCTTGAACTAAGACGATATTTACACCTGTTTGAGTAATTGTCTCTAAAAGACCAAGGGCAAGTAAGGCAATACCATATGTACCGAATTGCTCAGGTGCAAGAATTCTTGCAAGAATAATAGTTTCTAAGAATCCTACTAATTTGGTTGTAAGTCTTAAAAACCCTGTTAAAGATACCCCTTTTATAACATCCTTTTTATATCCCATACTGCTGGATCCATTATACTCTACTATGTAGTTAAATTGAGTGAATTAATTAAAAAATGTCATTAAAAGTGCTTTCCAACCATCTATCCCAGACTTTGGATGTTTAAAAGTAATCAGACTAGTCTGCATAATAAGAAAAACAATATTGAAAAACTGGTTTAAAAAACCATGCATATACTTTCTGCCAAACAAAACAGCACTTCGTGTCTGATGATATATAGCAAACGTTGAATTTTTCCCAACTGTTTTACTTAACGAATGTGAAATTATTACATGAGGTGCTACTACAATACGAAAGCCTTTTTCCTTTGCTCGAAGACATAAATCTACATCCTCGTAATAGAGAAAAAATTGTAAATCAAATAATCCAATTTTTTGGAATACCTCTTTCCTAACAATCATTGCTGCTCCTGTCACATAACTCACCTCTTGTAGAGATAAACCTGAGATTGAGGAAACCTCCTCATGGCTTGTTCTACCAAAGTATCCATTAATTTTACCTCCTATATCAAAAACTGTTTTGCCTTCTCGTAGAAAACTAATTGCAGGGCCAATAATACCTATAGATTTATTAGAATCAAGAAGAAGCACTAAAGATTTTAGAAATGGTTCTTTTATTAGGGTATCATTGTTGAGAATACAAACATAATCAGCGTTTTGTTCCATAGCATACTTGATTCCAATATTTACACCCCCAGCAAAACCAAGATTTTTGTTATTATTTATAACAATAGTATTTTTTGGGGAGAAATCGCTTTTAGATGATGATTGAGAATTATTATTAACTATTACAATTTTTGCATACGATGATTCCCTTTTTATAAGACTCATAATACACTTTTTTGTAAGATTAATCTGCCCATAGTGGAGAATAATAATATAGATTTTTTTCATAATTTTTCAATTTTATAGGGATTATCATACAGTAGTTCAATGTACAAAAACAATATCCTTTGAAAGGTTTTACGCTTTTTCATGGTACAATTAAGATCATGAAAAAAATTGCTATCATTAAATGGGCAATTACCCTTGGCGGCGGTGGAGACAGACAAGCTTTAGAATTAGCTATAAACTTACAAAAGCTTGGGTATGAAGTAGATATTTTTTGTTTAGAAGTCAACAAAGAAAAATGTTATCCCGATTTGATTAACAAACTTAATGTATATTCAGTTGAAAGCCGAAAGAAAAAAGAAATATATTTATTAGCAAATTATCCTCTTTTTCAAAAATTTTTATTATTTATACCTAACATCTATCGTAAACGTCATAATCTTCTCGCCTTAAAAGATCTAGTAATGGAGCAGCATCTCAAAAATAATTATGATGTTTTTAACTATCATGAGGGAGAAGTCATTAAAATGGCTTCTTTTTTTGAAAAACGTAAAAATTATTGGATGTTAAACGATATTTTTGTCAAAGGTGATGGATTGCGAGATACTTTATCTAAAAAGCGTGATAATTTTTTTATTAAAATAGTTTATAAGAAGTATATAAATAGAATTATCGTATTAGATAATATAAATAAAAAAAATGTTAAAAAATATTTTGATGCTAATGCAGTTATTGTTCGTAGCGGATTGGATCAAAAAAGTTTTTACTTTAAAAGAGAATATCTTGTAAAAAATAAACTTTCTATTTTAGCAACAGGCATATTTTTCCCTCGTAGACGACATGAAGATTTAATTGAGACCATGAATATTCTTATAAATGATGAAAAATTAAGAAATATTTCTCTCTCTATCATTGGTGAATTAAGAACAGATCCAGTATATGCTAAGAGAATAAAAACGCTGATTAAAAAGTATCGCTTACGAGCATACATAAAATTATTAAGCAGGGTGTCCGAAAAAAAGTTAACAAGATATTATCAAACATCTGATATTTTTGTTTTCCCAAATAATCCACAGACCTGGGGGCTTGCAGTATTTGAAGCTATGATTGCTGGATGTGTTTCTATTGTAAGCAGGGGGGCAGGAGCTCATGAGGTGCTGGAAGATAATAAAACAGCCTTCCTCGTCAATCCAGAATCCCCCGCACAAATTGCATCAAAAATTAAGAAGCTTATAAATAATCCTACGCTACTGAAAAATGTTTCAATAAATGGTCAAAGGTTTGTCAGTAAGAATATCTCTTGGGATAATTATGCGAAAGGCATGGTACAGACCTTTTCCAAATGATTTATTAATTGACGCTTGACAGATATCTTAAGCTCATGTAAAGTTCATATATACATTTAAGGAATTGATTTTCGGTTTTTTAACTAGTCAATTTTACCAAGTGTAGTTCACTTCCAATAAACTGTCTAAGTCTGTCTTCATATTGACTGATGTTGTCAAAAAATTGGTGAATGTCATATTCGAATTGT